>DAOUHZ010000031.1:0-6458 GCA_034428455.1 Dehalococcoidia bacterium | reverse complement strand
GAGGGGCGGGTGTTGAACCCGCCCCTCGATTGTGGGTCGGTCTGGTGGCTACGCGGCCTTGAGCAACTCCTTGCGCGCGGCTCGCGTCGTCGCCGTGGAGGTGGACTGCGCCGGCTTGGCAAACTCGATGGCCTGATTGGGAGCGTCCAGATCCTTCTGCAGCCCGCACTGGAGGCAGCTGACGAACATGCCGTATACGTCGCGCCGCAATTCCAGGTCGCCGGAGCACTTGGGACAGGCGTTGAACTTCAGTCTCATGATTACCTCCTGACCGAAAAATTTCGCTATCCGCAAATTTGGTGTATCGCCTCGGGAATTTGATCGTCTCTTATACGAGATAAACCGTTGGTCGGATGTCCGATTGTGGAGTGCCTGTCAGCAGGATTTTCGTTGGCTGTGGTCGGCGGCGTCTGTGTTGGCTCGAATGATACGCATTGATACGAGCCGTGTCAAGGGCTTATATTGACTTCGTAGCATGTGATATAATTCACGCACGGAGTGTCACCCAGATGCAACAGCAATGGACCAACCGCCACCAGACCCGCCGCACTCGCCTGGAGCCGTATCCGGCCCCGAGCGTAGAGGCGCCGGCGGGCTGGCCGGAAGGGATGTCCCCGGCCGCAACGCGCGGATCTGGGGGTTCCACCGCGCCGGCAGCCGCCGGTTCGGACGGGAACACCGCCGGCCCGAACATGGAACTGGAAGGGGTGTACATCATTTCCGTGGCCGCGCGCCTGCTCGAGATGCATCCCCAGACCCTGCGCAAGTACGAGCGGCTGGGTCTCATCCAGCCGGTGCGTACCGTCGGGATGCTGCGGCTCTACTCCCAGGACGACCTCCGCAAGGTGATGCTCATCCGCCATCTGATGGACAACCTGGGGCTCAACCTGGCCGGGGTCGAATTCGCGCTCAAGCTGGTCAACAATCTGAGCGTATTCTCCCGCCGGCTGGCCCGCGCCACCGACGATGCGGAGTTGGTGGAGAACATACGCGAGGAGATCGCCCAGTTGTGCGGCAGTCTCAGCCTGCCGGCTCCGGAGTGATCTCGACCGGATTTACACGGTAACCAAAATTCAGGAAAGTATAAATGGCAATCGATGAAACCCAACCGCCTGACGCCGGGCAGCCCGACGATCTCGAATCGGGCACCCTGGCGTCTGATTTCTACTCGGCCGGCCCGTCTTCTCCGCAGGAAGAGGCCGGCGACGAACCTCCCTTAACGCCGGAACAGGAAGCGGCGATGCTCCGGGCGGCGCTGAGCGAGGCCAACGAGGAGATCGTCCGCCAGGCCGACGCCGTCCAGCGCGGCCAGGCCGATTTGTCCAACGCCCGCCGCCGCCACGACGAGGAACGGCTCACGATCCAGAGGCAGGCCAACAGCCGTCTGCTGGTCGGCCTGCTGCCCATCGTGGACGAGCTGGACCTGGCGATGAACCACTTGGAAAGCGGCGCCATAACGTCAACGCCTGATGCGTCAGACTCCTGGACTGAGGGAGTACGATTGATCCAGCGCAAGCTGGCCTCTTTCTTGGAATCCCAGGGCGTCGCTCGCATCGAGTGCCTGGGCGAGCCCTTCAACCCGGAACTGCACGAGGCGGTGGGCATGGCCCAGGTCGGCGACGCTGAATCCGGTAGTATCGTCGAGGTCCTGCGCCAGGGCTATCGCCTGCACGACCGTGTAGTTCAGGTGGCCCAGGTGGTGGTTAACCAATAATCCAGCGCGCCGCCGCCCGGTATCGGGCTGCGGGCAAACACGACGTGCACACCAAAACCTATTGAGGAGACACAACAATGGCAAGGATTCTAGGCATCGACCTCGGCACGACCAATTCGGTGGCGGCGGTGATCGAAGCCGGTGAGGCTGACGTGGTTGAGAGCGCCGAGGGGAGCCGCATCACGCCCTCCGTGGTGGCCGTCAACGCCCGCAGCGGCGAGCGGTACGTGGGCCAAACGGCCAAGCGACAAGCCGTTACCAACCCCGACAACACCATCTTCTCGGTAAAGCGGCTGATGGGAAGGCGTTTCAGCGACCCCGAAGTTCAGGACGCCGCCAAGCGCCTGCCCTACAAGATCGCCTCGGGCGATAACGGCGACGCCCACGTGGAGATGGCCGGCCAGAACTACGCGCCTCCCCAGATATCCAGCATGATCCTGCAAAAAATCCGCCAGGACGCTGAGGCCAAGCTGGGCGAGCGCATCACCGAGGCTGTCATCACCGTGCCGGCCTACTTCAACGACTCCCAGCGCCAGGCCACCGTCGACGCCGGCAAAGTGGCCGGCCTAGACGTGAAGCGCATCATCAACGAGCCCACCGCCGCCGCGCTGGCCTACGGCATCGACCGCCAGCAGACTGATTCCAAGATCGCCGTGTTCGACCTGGGCGGCGGCACCTTCGACATCACCATCCTCGACCTCGGCGCCGGCGTCTTCGAGGTATTGTCCACCAACGGGGACACCTACCTCGGCGGCGACGATTTTGACGAAGCCATCCTGAACTGGTTGGTCACAGAGTTCCGCGCCGAAACCGGGATCGACCTGTCCCAGGATCGCATGGCGCTTCAGCGGCTGCGCGACGCGGCGGAGCGGGCCAAGATCGAGTTGTCCAGCACGCTGGAAACGGAGATCAACCTGCCCTTCATCACCGCCGACGCCAGCGGCCCGCAGCACCTGGTCAAGCCCCTCAGCCGTTCCCGCCTGGAGCAACTCGTCGGGGATCTGATTGACCGCACCGCAGGGCCGTGCCGGCAGGCAATCTCCGACGCCGGCGTCAGCGCCGGCAGCATCAACGACGTCATCCTCGTGGGCGGCATGACCCGGATGCCGGCCGTTCAGGCCAAGGTCCAGCAGATCTTCGGCAAAGAGCCGTCCCGCTCGGTCAATCCGGACGAGGCGGTGGCCTTGGGCGCCGCCATCCAGGCCGGCGTCCTGGGCGGTGAGGTGGGCGACATCGTCCTGCTGGATGTCACCCCGTTGACCCTGGGCATCGAAACCCTGGGCAACGTGACCACCGCGCTGATCCCGCGCAACACCACCATCCCGACCAAGAAGACCGAGACCTTCACCACCGCGGCCGACGGTCAGTCCAGCGTGGACATCCACGTGCTGCAGGGCGAGCGTCCCATGTCGGCCGACAACAAGACCATCGGCCGTTTCATGCTGGACGGCATCCTGCCCGCCCCGCGCGGCGTGCCGCAGATCGAAGTCACCTTCGACATTGACTCCAACGGCATCCTGAGCGTGTCCGCCCAGGACAAGGGCACCGGCAAGGAGCAGCGCATCGTCATCCAGACCAGCAGCGGCCTGTCCGACGAGGACATCGAGCGCATGATGTCCGAGGCCGAGGCCAACGAGGAGATTGACCGCCAGCGCCGGGCCGAAATCGAGACCCGCAACCAGGCGGACAGCCTCGCCTACTCGGCTGAGCGTCTGCTGACCGAAAACGCCGAGACGTTGCCTGCCGACCTCAAGGCCGAGGCGGAGGGCAAGCTGGAGGCGTTGAGGTCGGCCATCGCGGCCAACAACGTGGCGCAGATGCAGACGGCGATGAATGAGCTGAACGAAGCCCTGCAACGGGTGGGCCAGGCTGTGTATTCCCAGCCGGGTCAGGGCGGACCGGGCGCTGCATCCGGAGGCGCGGACACCGGTCCCGACGACACGGTGGAGGGCGAGTTCCGCGAAGTTTAACGGAGGCGGAGATGCGCCGGCGGGAGGAGCGCAACGCCCCTCCCTGCCGGGTTGCACTGAAACCCAAAGGACTTGCCAAACCGTAAATCCCTTGTAAACTAGGCCAACGTCATATTCGAGCGCCCCCGAAAGTGCTATAATGGCGTCGAGCTCAGCATCCGCCGCGGGTGCCGCCCCGACGGACATTGGGAGAGGAGCAATGAGCGCATCACAAAGAGATAACACGGAAGTCACAGATTTGGATAATGAAAATCCAGTTGTGAGCGCCGCGCCAATAGGCGTGGACCATCAGGCAGGTCCTGAAGTAGAGGATTACGAAACCGAGGCGATGACCCCGCTTCAGTCGCACTATTTGGAAACTTTGCGACAGTTGATCGAGGTCAAGAACGAATACCAGACGGCGCCCGAATTCGAGGGCTGGATGATGGACGCCATCAAGCGCTCCATCTACTCCGCGCTGCGAGATTGCATGGAAGCCAACATCGGCGACGCGGCCAAGGAACTGCTGAACCAGGAACATCAGGTCAACTAACCATTGAGCTCGGAAGACAGGCGGGCCGGAGCGTCGCTCCGGCCCGCTTTTTTGCAGTTCAAGCAAGCCGATTGACCTCGCTCCCGGTCGCGGCGGCGCTGGTCACACCCCCTAACAACCGGGCCGGCGACGTGATCGGGCGTGCTATCAGGGCATCAGCGGCTTTCCGAACGCCGCGCCGTTTGACAGACGTTTCCGCCCGTATGCTATACTCGCTTATGCGCTAGCCGAGGTGGTGGAAATGGTAGACACGCGGTCTTGAGGGGGCCGTGGGCTTTCGCTCGTGTGGGTTCAAGTCCCGCCCTCGGCACCATCACCGTCGCATAAAGAAAACGTGACGATGATCAAGACAGCGCAGCGCAGAAACGGGGCGACGTAGCCAAGTGGACTAAGGCGGAGGTCTGCAAAACCTCTATTCGGCGGTTCGAATCCGCCCGTCGCCTCCACATCTTCAACGTTAGTCGACGGTCATCACCCGAACGGCCCGCGAGGCCAGAGAAAACCGGCGCAGCGCTTTGGCTTGACTAGGCGTTGCGCCTTTTAGTTTTGAAACGTGCCGAGGTGGCGAAACGGCAGACGCGGCGGACTTAAAATCCGCTACCTCCCGGAGGTGTGTGGGTTCGAGTCCCTCCCTCGGCACCAAAATCCTAATTTCCTACTTGAAAACGGCTCCAAACGGGGCCGTTTTCGCTATTTTGCCGACCATTTGCCGACCAACTTCACAGATGCCGACAGCATTGGACGGAATCACGCCGCACCAAACTCGATTGGCGCGGCGAACCAGGCTGCCCGGATTTGCCGACCATCGGCGCTGCCAACACCGGTGAATTTGCCGGCAATCCGGTGTCAATGTCCGGGGCTCCAGCGGCATCGATGGCCATCTCCATGGTCCGGGGCCCACCTGAACACTGGGTGCGATATTGCACGCAACCGCCTTGGTCGGCGCTCCAGCGATATGCGGCGCACGCACAGGCCCCAGGGTTGGGAAACCGGTAGGACCGCTTCCTTCCCACTTCGGATGGTGGTATCGCCCCTCTGAACGCCGGTAAAACTGACGCGGTTCGGTGCGGGTTCGAGACAGTGGTCAACAAACTGGTTGAACCGTTAGCCTCATCGTGACCGCCGCATCTCCAAAACATCATCGACCGGCGCGTTTGTGAAACTGTTGCTGTTCTACGATTCTGTCATCAGCTGATTGGTCAGCGAAAATGTCCTCATCGTGAAGGGCGTTACGTTGAACCAAAAAGAACAAGCCAGACTCTCCGTGCTCAACTCCGTTTTGGAATACCAGGTTCCCATCGCCGAAGCGACCGTGGTGGCGCCGCGTTGGCTCACGGCAACCGCGGCCGCCGTCCCTCCAACGCCACCTCGCCCGGAGAGGCCGCTGCGGTGGTGCAACTGGCGACGGAGCGCTACGAGGGCGCCAACCACACTCACCTCACCGAGTTGCTCAGTGAGCGAGAAGGCATCGGCAGCCCCCGCAGTCGGCACTCGCCGCAACACCGGTTTCGCCGCCAGTGGATACCCCTGGCGGGGGAATGCTGCTGCGACTGGACGGCAGCCATCACGCCTGGTTGGAGGACCGAGGCCCCAAGTTTGCCCTGCTGCTGGCGGTGGACGATGCCACCAGCGCCGCGGCCAACGCGGTGTTTTGCACCAGCGAAACCACCACCAGCTACTTCACGTTGCTGGAGGACCTGATCGAGGGTTGGAGTGTTCCCCTGGCGCTGTACAGCGACCGCCATGTGGTATTCAAGCACAACGTCCGCAAGCCGGAGACCGCGGCGGAAGCCACCCAGTTCACTCGGTCGCTGCAGGAACCGGACATCAGACATATCTTCGCCCGCTCGCCGCAGGCTAATGGCCGGGTGGAACGGGCGGCGGGAACCTTCCAGGACCGGCTGGTAACCGAACTCCGCCTGGCCGATGCACGCACCATCGACCAGGCAGGGCAATCGCATCATGGGGTGATCGATATAATCCAGGCATAGAACCATTTCTCACATTGATATTGCTGATGTGTGACAGCCTTCCAAATCGGCTAGATCATACCCCAAGTCTAATTTCGAAGAGTTGAAAGCAGCTGCGATACGTGAGTTTGACCGGTATTGCCGCAAGCCCAATTTAGACGCGATTGCCCTGCATCGACCAGGCGGCAGTGTCTCATTTTGAATTTGCGGCCTGGCACGGACCGACAGCCGCCACTACGCCCACCTGACCGGAATGGCGTCGGACAGGAGGT
>DAOUHZ010000030.1:0-21570 GCA_034428455.1 Dehalococcoidia bacterium | reverse complement strand
GGGGCACTCCGTGGCAGCCCGATCCCCAACCCACCGCCTGAAACACCCTTGACACCCAACACAGATACTGCGAGCGCAGCGCGGCAATCCCGCCGCCGGAAGGATCGTCGCTCCATCACCGAGATTGCCGCGTCGCGTCGCTCCCCGCAATGACAAACTGGGTATGCGTGAGCGTCGACAACGGGCTTTCGGAGCGTTTCCGAAAGATATCGTCCGTATGGATGGAATGGGCGCCTACGAAACTAGGAAACGGCGCAGGATCGTCACGGCGGCAGCGGCGTCAACTGTACCGGGATCCCGGCTCGGACTCTGACCGGATTGCAGCAGCTCGTTGGCGGCAGCGTTGGAGCTGAACGATTCGTCGACGGTCAGTACGGGGATCGTGATGGCCCGTTGCAGCGCGCGAACCAGGGCGTCGGTTTTGCGGGCCTGCTCCCCGGATCGGCCGTGAGCGTCGTAGGGCATACCCGCGACGATGGCTACCGCGTCGCGCTGGCTGGCTTGTTCCAGGATCGCGGCAACGTCGGTCCGGCGATTGCGGCGTTCGATATAGCCGGCGGGCAGTATGAGCTCGCCGGGCGGTATGCTTACCGCCAGCCCGATGCGCCGGTCGCCGATATCCAGGCCCAGCAGACGGCCGGCGCGAGCAAGGTCTGCAGGGTCAGGACGAGGCGACAGGGTTGACAACTCGCTATCCCCCGCCGGGCGGTTCAGCTAATTGCCCAGTCCTGCCCGGACCAGGTTGGCCACGCTGTCCAGGGCCGCGCCCAGGCGTTCCGGTTGGCGTCCTCCGGCCTGGGCAGTTTCAGGGCGGCCGCCGCCGCCGCCGCCCATGAGCTTGGCGGCGTCCCGCGCGATGTTGCCAGCGTGGAGGCCCCGGCCCACCAGGTCCGGCGTGACCATGGTGACGATCATCGGCGAGCCATCGATGACCGCACCCAGGGCAATGACGACGTTCTCCAGTTTCTGCTTGAGGAAGTCGCCCATCTCGCGCATGGCTTCAACGTTGTGTGCAGAGGTTACGCCGGCGACAAGCTTAACGCCATCGATGTCACGGGTGCTCCCGATTAGAGACTCTGCTTCCGACCGCAGGCCGGCCCGCTCGGCATCAGCGAGGCGCCGGCGCAGAATGTCGGTGTCGGCCATGTAGGCGTCCAGTCGCGCCTCCAGTTCGGACACGGGGGCTTGCAGCTTCCGAGAGATGGCTTCCAGGGTAGCGGACTGCTGGACAAACAGTTCCTCGGCGGCTCGCCCGGTCATGGCCTCGATGCGTCGCATCCCGCCGCCGATGCTGGATTCACCCAGCACGACCAGCGTGCCGACCTCGCCGGTGGCGTGAACGTGGGTGCCGCCGCAGACCTCGAAGCTGAACGGCTCGTCGTGGTCGTCGTGGCTGCCCATGCGCACGACACGGACCACGTCGCCGTAGCGGTCGCCGAAGAAAGCCAGCGCGCCGTCCCGCACTGCATCGGTGTAGGTGGTCTCGCGGGCGGTGACAGACAAGTTCTCACGGATTTTGCGGTTGGCCAGGCTTTGGACATCCAGTTGCTCGTCCGGGGTCATTGCGCCCACGTGGTTGAAGTCGAAGCGCAGACGACCGGGGGCGCACAGCGACCCCGCCTGGCGAACGTGGGGGCCCAGCACCGAGCGCAGCGCGGCATGGAGCAGGTGGGTTCCGCTGTGATTGCGAGAGGCGTCGAGACGGCGCTCGGTTTCGACTTGGGCGGTCACCGCTTCTCCTAGGGCGATATCTCCCTCGGAAACCAGGCCCCGGTGAACGATGAGGCCGGCCACTGGGCTTTGGGTGTCTTCAATGCGCACGCAACCGTTGGGTCCGGTTATCGTGCCCTGATCGCCCACCTGTCCGCCGCCCTCGGCGTAAAAGCAGGTCTCAGCCAGGACGATCTCGACCTGTTGGCCTCGGGTGGCGTGCCCCACCGCCTCCCCGTCGCGCAGGATGCCGAGGACGCGGGTGTCGATTGACGTGCGTTGGTAGCCGTCGAACGGCGTGCGACCGGCCCCCAGGTTCTCGTAGGCGGTGACGATCTCCATGCTGCCGGTAACCTGGTGCCCGGCCCGGTCGCGCTCGCGCTTGGCCTCCATCTCGGCGTTGAAGCCGTCCATATCGACGGCCAGGCCGTATTCCCGACGGCCGATCTCGTCCACCAGTTCGGGCGGGAACCCATAGGTGTCATACAGCTCGAATACCACCGCGCCGGCGATGACACCGTCAGCCTTGGACGATACCAGTACGTCTTCCAGCAGGGGCATGCCTTGGCGGATGTTTTCGAGGAACTGCGTTTCTTCCAGACCCACGACCCGGCGGATGAAGCCCTCATTTTCCGACAGGGCGGGGTAAGCGGCGGCGAAACGCGCGATCACGGCGTCGGCCACCTCGGTCATAAAGGGACGGTCCAGCCCGAGCTGGCGCCCGTACCGGATGGCCCGCCGGATGATGCGGCGGAGGACGTAGCCGCGGTCACTGTTTGAAGGGACTACCCCGTCGCTGATGAGGAACGATGCGGCGCGGGCGTGCTCGGCAACGACGCGGATAGCATAGTCGGTGTCCTGGTCGGAACCGTATGCGTGGCCAGTGAGATTGCAGACGGAGTCGATGATGGGTCGGAACAGGTCGGTTTCGTAGACGTTGGGTTTGCCCTGCAAGACGGCGGCGGCGCGCTCCAGGCCCATGCCAGTGTCGACGCTGGGGGCCGGCAAAGGAGTGCGGACACCATCGAGGTCCTGGTAGAACTGCATGAAGACCAGGTTCCACAGCTCCACGAATCGCTCGCAGTCGCAGTTGGGGTGGCATCCGCCTGGGTCGGCAGCGGGACCACCCTCGGCCTCGATTCGGAGCATGGCGGTGAGCTCGTCGGGGGTCATCATTGCGTCGGTTACGCGATGCTGGCCTCGGCCCTTTTCGGCGCCGCCGTCGTAATGAAGCTCAGAGCAGGGGCCGGTTGGCCCTTCGAGACCCGCGGGGCCCCACCAGTTATCGCTGTTGCCGTAACGGTAGATGCGCTCCGGGGGCACCCCGATGTCGTTAAGCCACAGATCGTAGGCTTCGTCGTCGTCCAGGTGTACGGTGACGTACATACGCTCCGGTTCCAGTCCGAACAATCCGGTGCACAGGTCCCACGCGAAGGCGACGGCGTCCTTCTTGAAGTAGTCGCCGATGCTGAAATTGCCCAGCATCTCGAAGAACGTCAGGTGCTTGTGGTCGCCCACCTCGTCGATGTCGGTGGTGCGGAAGGACTTCTGGCAGCTGGTGAGACGGCGACGGGGCGGGGTCTGCTCGCCCATGAAGAAAGGCTTGAAGGGCACCATGCCTGCCGAAGTGAAGAGCAGCGTTGGGTCTCCGGCGGGGATTAGCGAGGCCGAGGGCATGTACTGGTGCCCGCGTTCTTCAAAGAACTCCGCGAAGGATCTGCGAATGCTGTCGCCGTCCGTGTTCATACCAGGTTACGACTCCCGTAGGTTTGGTTACGAAAATAGTCTGTTGGAGGACGCAACCGATTGTAGGGGACGGGCGCAAACAGCGTCAACGACTCGCTCCGGCTTCGGTACTAAGGTGGTCTATAAGAAGAGCGAAGTTGGGGCAGGCGTTATAGACGGCGGTGGGGTTGAGTATCCCAAGTAAAGCCCGCGCGTGCTCGCCTTTGTTGTATATGCCTTTGCTGGACCGGCGCGTGGCATTGCGGAGGCCATCATCCACATCCGTTTTCGGGATGTCCTCAACGTTGGGATTGGAGGGCAAACTGCCGGCGTTGAATCCGCGCCCGTAGTGGGCAGCCAACGTCTGACGGTCGGCCAGGAACCAGGCTTCCATCAGTTGAACCATGAAGAAGGCGCGGTCAGCTGATCCCATTCGCGCGTTCACACGATCCATCAACCGTTGCAAGACTTCACCTTCTGAGTCTATGAGCAGAATGGCTCCGGAATCTCTGGCACAGCGTCGGATTGCATCGTCACGCGAGCCGCAGGGTTCTACATCCAGGTCGATGATTTGGTGGTGGATATTATTTACTGTGTTCCGGAGGAACGTCTTCATTGGGTTGCGCAGGTGCCGGCCGCCTTCCAAATAGACGCGCATACGACCGCTACCTCACGCCGCCGATAGCGCCGCTCATCCACATTTCGCTCAATCCGTATAGCACCAACTCTTTGCCGGTCTGCTGGTAAATGTCCTGCCACTCGCGTAATTCTGCGTATGACGGCCGGTGGAAACAAGTGCCTTTCTCGGCATCCTGTTCGCACACTACCACGTATTCCGCTTCCGGTTCTGGTGGGAGTAGGCCGACCAACTCCGGCGAGTGAGTGGTGACGATGACCTGCGTGCGCTCGGATGCCTTTCGCAACAGTTCCGCTATCAACCCCAAGGAATCCGGGTGCATGGCAATCTCCGGTTCCTCGATGCAGATGAGCGGCGGCGGCTCCGGGTGGCACAGGATAGCCAAGAGAGCGATGAAACGGATTGTGCCATCGGATAGTCGGGATGCCGGCAGTGCGCTTGACGTGCCGGTTTCGTTGACGATCAATTCAATGGTGTTCCCGAAAATGCGCGGGTGCAGGCTCTCGTAGGACTCGTAGAAACGCTTGAGGTAGGAGTTCAGGGACGGCTCCAGCCGGCGGCTGAGCAGATCGTTGACCACCAGTGCCAAGTTGCTGAAATCCTCCGAGAGAAAATTGGGATCGCCGTCGGTTCGTTGGGGACGACGCACCGGACTGTCACGACCGACGTGCCAGCTTTGGTACGATTTGATCGTAGAAAGCCGGGACGCGGTGGCGGAAAGAACCGAGAAGCTCAAGGGATCACGAATTGCATTTAATACTGACTGTCCACTGCCAACGGCGTCAGGATTTAATCTGATTTGGTTGGTTCCGCCGGTGCGTTCGAGGTGCGCTTCTCCCGTTGACGCCACAAATCCCGACCGGTCAGCGTTACGGGAAAAGTAGACGCGCTTGAGCTGGTCGCCGGCAGGGCGAATGTCTGTCAAGCCTTCGTATATTACCCTCACACCATCGTCGCTTGTGTCTAGCTGCAAATCGTACTCCATCGGCACATTTGGCTTCTTGGGGTCAAGGATTGCAGCATGTATTTCCGGCATTCCGACTTCGGAATCTGCCGGCGCACCCTTCCAAACCCAATCCCCCGTTGGCCCGTTGCGCCGCAGGAATCCCGCCAAATCCCCCGGCACCGCCTGTAGCAGGCCAATCACGTCAATCAGGTTCGACTTGCCCGATCCGTTGGCGCCAATGAGAACGTTCAGCGGTTGCAGGTCCAGCTTGGCGTCCTTGAACGACAGGATGTTTTTCAGGTGCAGAGACTTGATGAACATGGCGGCCTCCATTTTGAAGGCGCGGGGTCAGTGGGTCAGTACTCGAACCCCGTTTCCGCCGCCCACGCCTGCACGCCGCGGCGGAACGCCAGCGCGCCCATGGGGGCGATGACGGCTTGCATGGCCTCCAGTATCTCGCGGGGAGTGGCGCCCTCGTTGAGGGCGACGCGCATGTGCGCTTGGATCTGCTCCTGGTCGGCGCGCAGGGCAACCTCCACGACGATTTGCAGCAGTTCCTTGGTCTTGCGGTCGAGGAGCCGTTGACCGGTGTAGGTGGCCTCGATGAACTCGCCGTATTTCTGCGTCCATTCCGGGTCGGCGAGGGCGTTGATGCGGTGCATCTCCAGCGTGTAGCCCCTGGTCTGGGCGGCTTCCTCGATCAGGCGCTGGGCGTCAGCGTTGGTGGACATGGCAGTTACCTCTCAAATGTGGATTCCAGCTTTCGCCGGAATGACGGGTTTTTTTGGACTCTAAAGGTCGTAGTGAGCGCGGGCCGCAGCCTGGAGCGGGTCATCCTGCTGGAACAGGTCGGGATGCTTCCCGCGCGCCAGGGCCAGGTGGTAGGTGAAAAGTTGCAGCGGCACGACGCTGGCGATGGGCATCAGGTATCCGGGACAATCTGGCAACGAGAAGGTGACCGCGCCGGCGTCCCCCAGGCCGTCATCGGAGCGATTGGTCAGCGCCCACACGGGCGTGCCCAACTCGCGGGCCGCCTGGGCCAGGTCAACGGAGCGGCCGCGATCCTCTCCGGCGGGAGCTATGAGCGTTAGCAGGCAGTCCGAATCCAGGGAGCAGAAGGGGCCGTGCAGCAACTGTTCGGTTTGAAAACCTTCGCAATCGGCGCGGCTGGTCTCCTTGATCTTCAGCGCTACCTCGTAGGCATTGGCTCGGTTGGCCCCCCAGCCCGCAGAGATGAACCTGCGCCGAGCATGATGCTCGGCGACCAGCGCGCCAACGTCCTGTTCTTGGGCCAGAATACCGGCGACTTGTCCTGGAAACGTGTCTAATCCATTGTCAGGATCATCCAGGCGGCCGGCCATGCCCAGATTCAGCATCGCAAGCGCGGTGAGCGCAGTGGTATAGCTGATGGTGAAGGCCGCCGACCTCTCCTGTTCCACGGTGCGGATGCCAGCATCGGCAACCAGGATGCGCGGGCCCGGGTCGGTGGAGGTGATCGCCACGGTATAAGCGCCGAGACTGTTGGCGAGATCCAGGGCGTCATAAGACGGCCGCTTGGTTCCCCGGTGACTGATCACGATGACCGCGTCGTCGGAGGTGACGCGCGGCGGCGATGCGCAGAACTCGAAGGAATTGCACGCGAATGCTTCGGGTCCGGCGTCCATAATGGACGCTCCCACCAGCGCCGCGTGCCACGAAGTGCCGATGCCGACCACGTATATGCGGCGCTTCGCAGACAGGACACCGGCAACCTCCGCACAGCGCTCGCTTTGGGTCGTTATCACTGAGCGAATGGCTTCGGGCTGGCCGACGATGGCGTCGTGCATGAAGTACGGATGCTGGGTGCGCGGAGCTGGTGTCGTCATGAATATGGGGTCTCCATTGATGAAGCTAACGTGGCGAAAACATGATAACAGCGGTTGGTTTTGGTGTCCCATTGCCCAGACTTCAACGCGGCCTGACGAACGAAACCAAAGCGGCTATAATTCACGGCAACGTTCGTCGCCTGGAAGCCGCTGCGGCCGAGCCGACTGCGACCATACAGGAGAAAATCGATAATGGCAGTACGCGTTCTCGACATCCACGCGCACATAACGCCGGCCAGCGCGCTGCGGGCCATGCAAAGCGGTGACAACTGGTTCGGGGTTACCGCGCCGCAGCTGTACAACCAGCACCGCTACAATCCGCGCACCTTCTGGACGCCGGAGCAGCGCATCGCCGACATGAACTCGCTGGGCGTGGACGTTCACGTGCTGTCGACCAACGCCAACATGTACTTCTATGATCTGAGCGTGGACCAGACCATGGCCATGCACCGGGAGTGCAACGACTATGTGGCCCAGCTAACCGAGGAGTATCCCGACCGTTTCGCCGGCCTGGCCCATCTGCCGATGCAGGACGTGGGCGCGGCCATCGAGGAACTCACCAGGGCGGTGGAGGAGCTTGGCCTCAAGGGCGCAATGATCGGCGACCATGTCAACGGGCGCACCTTCGACGATCCGGTCTTCCAGCCGCTGTGGGCAACCGCGGAACGGCTCGGCGCAATGTTCCTGGTCCACCAGGGCGGCGATACGGTGGTGTCCGAGAGGCTCAACCGATACCACCTGCCCAACACCATCGGCAACCTGGCGGACCGGGCGATCACCTATGCGTCGTTCGTTTTCGGTGGCGTGATGGACCGCTACCCCGGGCTGCGGGTGTGTCTGTGCCACGGCGGCGGCTACGCTTGCTACGGCATCGGGCGCATGGACCGGGGCTGGCAGGTGCGGCCGGAGGCCCGCGCTAACATCGACCAGCCGCCCAGCGCGTATCTCGGCCGGTTCTACTACGATTGCCTGACCCACAGCGAAGATGGACTGCGCATGCTCATCGACATGGTGGGCATCGAGCAGGTCGTATTCGGGACCGACTGGCCCTTCGACATGTGCGCCGACTGGCCCGTGTCCTGGCTGCTGGGCCTGGACAGCCTGACCCGCGACGAGAAAGACGCCATCCTTTTCGGCAACCTCGAAAGACTGCTGGAGATCTGACGGGAAGAAACTACACAACCCTGACCATCGGGAGGGAAACCTTATGGGACTCATTGCTGACAACATCCGCCTCAAGGCGATCAATCACATCACCTACAACGTTCGGGACAAGGACATCGCCCTGAAGTGGTACGAAGAGGTCCTGGGCGTCAAGCAGATCCCGAAGATGGTCGACAACGACAACCTCTACTGGCTGCAGCTGCCCAGCGGAGCCATGGTTCACATCATCGAAAACCCAGATGCGCCGTCGGCTCCGTCCCACCACACGGCCTTCGAGGTGGACGACATCTCCGCCGCCCGCGACGAGCTCCAAAACATCGGCGTCGAGTGCACCGACATCCAGACCCGCCACGACGGGCAGCAAGCCTTCTACTTCCACGACCCGGACCACAACCGCCTGGAAATCTGCACCAAGTCGGGGTTTGGCGTGCTGGTGTAACCCAAGGATCAGGTCAAGCTCTTCGTGGTTGCTGCGGATGCACTGCTGACCGATGCCGACCGTGAGGAGGCCCTGTCACGGGCCTACGTCAGAGCCGTCGCAGGATTCGCGGGGTATACCGTTTCGGAAGAGGATTTCGACCGGGATGGCATTGACTTGCGAATCCACGCCGGCGGCGACCGCAGTCCGTCGATAGGCTTGCAATTGAAGGCAACCGCTGGTCTCGGGCAGGCAAGTTCGGACGGCAGCTACCGTTATCCTCTACCAATAGGGAACTACGAGCGTCTCATCAGGAACTCTCAGATCCCAAGATACTTGGTGGTCTTGCGGCTGCCTCCTAACCATATCGATTGGTTGAGCGTAACCCAGGAAGAGTTGGTGATTCGAAGATGCGCCCATTGGGTTTCGTTACTAGGGCATCCCGAAAGCAGTAACCGCACCAGCGTGACCGTTTCTGTTCCTGCAATCAACCGTTTTGATCCGGAGGCTCTGCAACGATTGATTGAGCGTTCGAGGAACGAAGATTATGACTATGCTGCCACCCAGTGACGGCGTGTCGCTGCGAGAAATTTCTCCGGTCGCCCTCGCCGCTTATGCGCAGTCCGAGGGTTGGGAGAAGGTGGGAACGTACCGCCAGCATTCGGATGTCTATGCCGGCGAAGGAAAGCCAGAGATCATTGTGCCGCGCACGGATGTGATCGATGACTATGCCCTGGCAACCGAGGACCTGATCGCGTTATTTTCGCGAGTCTTGGATCGTGACCGGATTTCAGTCTATAGGGACCTGACCGTCGCCGACCGGGATGTGGTGCGGGTTCGCGCCTTAGGGAACTACGCAAGCGGCTTGCCATTCGAGAAGAGTTATGGCCTGATAGGTCATACCAGAGAAATGCTGGCGGCCGCAGCCAATTCCCTTGACGATAACCGTCTCGTGTATCGCTCTGGTGCCGTTGGCAGGGCCGCCAACTACCTGCAAAGCATACGTCTAAACCAGATCGAAGGAGGCAGTTTCTCATTGGTTTTGGTATCCCCAGCGTTAGCACCATACCTTTTCTCACGGAGTGGTGCTGCTGAAGCGTCAATGGAGCGTCGGGTAGCGCAAAGATTGTCCGAGTCTTTGTACGCGACGCGTTCTGCATCTCAGCGAGCAGTAGGCGGAGATCTCGCTGCTTTTAATGATGTCATTACATTAGGTGTTAGTGCCAATCTATGTGAGGCTTTAGCTGGACTAGCAGAAAGTCTAGATCGGTTTGATGTCTCATTTAGTTGGGCATTGGCGCGCCCCACTGAGGAACAGCGAGGACCTGTAACGTTTTCCAGGGTAGATGGGCCGTTGTTGCGAGAAGTGGCACAAAACTTCCGTAGCATCGAACCACAGTACGACCAGCGCGTACAAGGTTTCATTTATGCACTCGCTCGTCCGCAGGATGATGAAGAGGGTACAGTGCGTTTGCGAACCCGTGTGGTTGGTACTCAACGTTCAGTCACTGCCGTTCTGAATCGGTTTGATTACCCACGGGCGATCGAAGCACATGCGGCAGGGGCTATGGTTTCATTATCGGGAGACTTGGCACAAGTTGGACAAAACTGGTATCTGCGCAACGCTAGGCTAGTTGAGATACTTGCTCCTCCAGCAATCCAACGGCCTTTGTTTGCGGACTTTTCCGAGACCGACACGTCGTACAATTAACCCCGTTGTTACGGCCGGCCCATCGAGTACCGGTTCAATATCCCAAGATAGGCCCGCTGCCCTTCCACCGCGATCGCGGTGCGGTCGGCTAGATACTCCGCCCAAACCGATTGGGTGAGGGCCGTCGCCTTGCTGGACGGCGAGTAAGGGTTGGCCGGATCCAGCCCGGCGAAGGCTTGTATCCGGGCGCCTACGGACTTTGGGCTGCGTTCCAGCGCCGCCGCCAGAGCGGCCACTTCGCGGCTATCGAGGGCAACCTTGCCCCGATACAGGTGAAGAACCGCCAGGTCCTCGATTCGAGCCCATTTGCGTGCGGGAGGCATAATCGGGTCTCGGCGCAGGGGCGAATATCATTCGCCCCTGCAATCCTCTGGTCTACCGTCCTTCCTTGATGAACTCGGCGACGCGCTCACCGATGGTCATGGAGGTGACGTTGGTGTTGGCGCGGATGCAGTCGGGCATCACGCTGGCGTCGGCGACGCGCAGGTTGGTAACGCCCTTGACCTTGCCGAACTGGTCGACCACCGCCATGGGGTCGCTGTCCGGGCCCATCTTGCAGGTGCCGGAAATGTGCTGCGACGTGGTGACCTCGCGGTTGATCCAGGCGTCCAGGACGGAGTCGTCGGTCTCCGATTCGGCCGGCGGCTCGATGCGTTCCTGGAGCAGAGCCTGGAATTCGGGATGCTCTGCCAATTGCAGGCACAGGCGCACCGAATCCCGCAGCCGGACCAGGTCGAACTCCTCCTTGAGGTAGTTATAGTCCAGGAAGGGCTGCTCGTAGGGGTCGGTGGACTGTAGGCGCATTTGTCCCGCGCCGGCCGCCAACTGGATGCCGGTGCTCATGCGCACGCCCAGGGGCACCATGCGGTCGCCGCCCCGGTTGATCCGCTCCGTGGCGAACGACTGCATGCTGATCTTCATGTCGTTCCGCAGGTCGGAACCGGGCGCGGTGTAGCGCAGGCAAAGCTGGGAGCGAGGAGCCAACCCGTCCAGCTCGACCTCGGGCTTGGTCCGCCAGGTGCACCAGACGGTGGGATGGTCGCGCAGGTTCTGGCCGACGCCGGGGGAGTCGTGCACTACCGGGATACCCACTTCGCGAAGGTGTTCGGCCGGCCCGATGCCGGAGAGCATGAGGATGTGCGGCGAGCCGATGGCGCCGCTGCTCAGGACAATCTGGTCGGCCTCGGCAACGAAGGTCTCGCCGCCCGACTCCAGCTGGACCCCCGTGGCCTTGTTGCCGTCGAACAGGATGCGATGGACGTGGCAGTTGGCCTTGATGGTCAGGTTCAATCGGTGGCGTGATTCGGACAAGTACCCCAGGTTGGTGCTCATCCGGATGCCGTTGGGGTTGTTGAATGGAGTGGGGCCTACGCCGTAGGAATCGGGGTGGTTGTGGTCCCAGGTTTCCGGGAAGCCGGCGGCGACGCAGGCGGAGCTGAAGGCATTCTGTGCCGGCAGCCACGTCTCGCGGGCGAACCGGTGCATCACTATGGGACCCTCGCCGCCGTGGAAGTCGTCGTTGCCGTAGTCGGTGTCGGTCTCGATTCGGCGGAAGATGGGCAACAGCTTGGTGTAGGTCCACTCGTCGTTGCCCTCGGCGGCCCAGCCGTCGTAGTCCTCGGGCACGCCGCGCAGGAACACCTGGCCGTTAATGGCGCTGGAACCGCCGGTGACCTTGCCACGCGGGACCATCATTTCGGGCGACGTTTCGGTGCCCTTTCCGACGAACTGCCAGTTGTGGTCGCTGACCATGATGTCAATCTCGGTGTTGTAGCCGAACTTGACCTCTTCCGGCAGGTGCTCGAACTCGGGATAGTCCGGGCCGGCCTCAATAAGCAGCACGTGCTTGCTGTGGTCTTCGGTCAGGCGGCTGGCGATAATCGAGCCAGCGGAACCCGCACCAATCACGATGTAGTCGTACTTCATACCAGTCTCGCTCCTTTCGTCACGGTAGTTGGCTCACCTTCGCGCGGACATACCTCCACTGCGGCGGCGATGCGGAAGTGGATTCCGTACTGCCGCAATGATATACACGCGTTGCGAGAGGCGCAAGCAAACGCCGCACGCTGGCCACCGTTTTGGTGAACCCACAGGAGCTGGCGCCCATGCGGTAGAATGGGCCGAAAATCGGGCAACGGCCGACGTCCTGTTGGATTTGGCACCCCGCCCGCCGATCATCTGCAACTGCAAAAACAAGGAGCCTGAAAATGGCAGAACTGGTATTGGGTCTGGCCTCTTCTCACAGCCCACAACTGAGCACTCCGCCCGAAGGCTGGGCCGGCCGCGGTGAGCGGGACAAGGGGCATCTCGAACTCATCGGAACCGACGGCATCGTCTCCAACTTCGAGGACCTGCTGGCCCGCACCGACACGGACCGAATCGCCAAAGAGATCACGCCGGAGAAGTTCGCCAAAAGGCACGAGCAAAACCAGAAGGCTATCTCCCACCTGTCAAAGAGGCTGTACGACGCCAACCTGGATGTGCTGGTGATGGTTGGTGACGACCAGCACGAGTACCTGCTGGACGACAACATGCCGGCCTTCTGCGTCTACTGGGGCGACGAGGTGAAGGTGTCCGGCCACGAAGCCGGCCCGTCCACCGGCGGCATCAATCTCATCGGCTATAACACCGACGATGTCCAGGTGCCCACCGACTCCGCGCTGGGGCTGCACATCATCGACAGCCTGATGGACGCTGAGTTCGACGTGGGATCATCGAAGTTCCTCGACCCCACCCGCGGGCGGGGAGAGCGCGGCGGCATCGGCCACGCCTTCGGCTACGTGTACAACCGGATCATGACCGAAGGCATCCTGCCCACGGTGCCGGTGATGCTCAACACCTACTACCCGCCCAACCAGCCGACCCCCAAGCGGTGCTTCAACCTGGGCCAGGCCCTGCGCTCTGCCATCGAGTCGTGGCCCAAGGACATCCGGGTGGGCATCCTGGCGTCCGGTGGCCTCAGCCACTTTGTGGTGGACGAGGAGCTGGATCAGCAGGCGCTGGCGGGAATGCAGGCCAAGAGCGTTGACCAGTTGATGGCCCTGCCCCGGGAGAAGATCAACTCCGGCAGCTCGGAAATCCGCAACTGGATCGTCGTCACCGGCGCCACCGAACACCTGGATATGGACGTGGTGGACTACGTGCCGTGCTACCGGTCGCCGGCCGGCACCGGCTGCGCCATGGGGTTCGCCACCTGGGGGTAGGCGGGTTATCGTCAGCAGCAGGATTTGCCGGATTTGTGGGATTTTCAGGATAAACGGACATCCTGCTGATCCTTGAAATCCCGGAATCCTGCTTCTGACAAAAACACGGCCGGTTGGTTACGACCGCAGCGGCTCGGCAATCAGCTCCTTGATCCGCTCGGTGATGTCGCTCTGGTCGTAGTTGCGCAGCAGGTTGATGCGGTTGCGGTTGGGATCGCCGCCGTGCCAGTACTCGTAGATCTCCTGGCGCATACCGAAGGATGACGCGGCCAGGTCGTGGGCCAGGCGGAACAGGCGGGACTTGTACTCCACGCCGACGCCCTTGCCCGGCATGTAGCGGTCGAGATAGGGCCGAAACTCCGGGTTGGCCAGATCGGCCTCGCTGGGCTGCATGATCATGCCGGAGCCGCAGATCTCCCGCAGCAGTTCGACCATACGCTGGGACGTCTGGGCAAAGTAGATATTCATGCCGGAGGTGGAGCCCAGGGACATCAAACCATTGTTGGCCTGATAGGCGTTGTGTTCCACTCCGTCCATGGCGTGTCGCCACATCTCCGTGTGCATGGCCATCTCGCCCAGCTTGGCGGAGACCTCGCGGTACTCGATCACGCCGATGGCCTCGGCTATTAGCGTAGCCACCGCTGTCATGACCTTCATGCGCTGGTGGATGCGGCAGAGGTTGCCCCAGCCGCGGAAGTTGGCCTCTGAGCCGAGCCGCTGCAATAGCGGCGTCGAGTCGTACAGCATGAAGACGCGGTCCCACGGCACCAGGACGTGGTCGAAGAACAGCATGGAGTCCTGCTCGTCGTACACGGCGCCCAGGGGATGGCCGTAGCTGCCGGCCCACTGGGATACCGGTTCCCGACACAGCATCTTCAATCCCGGCGTGTCTGTCGCAATGGAGAACGAGAGGATGAACCGGGGATCCGATCGGCGCATGAATGTGGCCGACAGCGACACGTAGGTCTCGTTGCTGATGGGCGCGGCGGTGGCCAGTTGCTTGGCGCCGTGGACGATGAGGCCCTCGTTGGTCTCCTCAACGACGTGCAGGGCGACCTCGGTTTCGCTTTCGGCGCGGGTCTCGTTCTGGGGCTGCGAGCTGCGGTCAACCTGCGGGTCACCCAGCGCATGGGTGAGGAACAGGTCGTTCTCCATGCAATAGCGGTGATAGTTGACCACGTTCTCGGCGAAGTTGCACCTGGGGTGCTTCACCTGTTCCAGCGCGTCGCTGATGGCGACCAGGCCGGTGATGAAAGGAGCCAGGATATCCGGGCTGCGGCCCAACTGCCCCCAGGATTCCTCGTTCCAGATCTCGCTGTTGCGCCGCTGCTTCTTCAGGTCCTCATGTGAACGAGGCAACAGCCACGACAGGCTGCAGCGGTTGCCCGTTTCCGGAGAGACGAAGGTCATCTCGTCGCGGTACCGCTCGGAATGTTGCAGGTCATAGATGCGCGCCAGCTCGTGGACCATGCCGGTCGTGGCCGGGTGGGTGGTCACGTCGGCGACCTTCTCGCCGTCCAGCCAGACCTCGCGCCCGTCGCGCAGGCTCTCGACGTAGCGGGCGCCGGTCATAGCGCCGAGGCTGGTTTCGATTTTCAGGGCCATGATGCACTCGCTACTCGTCGATTTTGCCGGGTTGTTGGCCATTCTGTGCGCGGTCCCATGCGGCAAGCAAATCTTCCCGACGGCGCTTCACCCAAGATTCCACTGAGCGTCGCTGCCGCCCGTGCAGATCGCCGACAATTATACTGCCATCGCTGATGGCTACCGTACTCCAAACGTTCCCATGCCTGACGTGGATGTGCGGCGGCCCATGGTCGTTGCTGTACAGATAAACCCTTATGGAGCCGCCTTGGATGAGGCATACCAAAGGCATAGTCAGTTAGCTGACTTGACCGGTCAGTTCCAAGTACAAAGCATCGCCGCACAGAGCGACTTCCTCATCCCACTCCACCGCGCCGCCGTCGCCAATCCCCACTGATTCAAAGAACCGACGGTCTTCCCAACGCCAGAAAGCAGGCTTTCCGGCCAAGTGGGACAAGTCTATCTCGCCGGCAACGCCATCTTCGTAACGCAGCCAAATGCGATACCCTTCCAACGGAGCCACGGAAGTTGGCCGGGCAAACGCTCCCGCGAAGGGCTGTTCCGGTTTGCCCAACGTTATCGGCCCCGCCGGCGCCAGTTCGCCGGTATTGTAGTCCGGGTCGATGTTGAAAGTTTGAAGGGCGGAATCACCCAAGCGGTATTCATCATTGGGGCTGAACACCACCGGGCAGGGCCATCGCTGGCCGCCGATCTCCAACAGGGCGATGCCGTAGCCCCAATCGGCCAGGCTCCCGTCGGGCAGTTTGACGGTTTGCTGGCGGCCGGGTTCGATGCCCAGTTCATTCAGCGCTGCCGCCGGGAAAACCGAATGATCGGCCCATAAGTCCACCACAGCCTCGACGTGGCAAAACTGTTCGCTCCCCATTCGGGCTATGCCTACCCTTGTAGATATGGTGGTCATTCTGAACTGCTCCCCAGAGTGCTTCAGAAGCAATTTGCAGTTGCATTATCGCACGGCCGGTAAACTGGTCAAACAGACCGTTACGCCCGGCCGTTGTACACGTAATGGGGCGCGCCCATGGCCGGGGGACGGCTGCGGTAGAACTGCTCGACGTAGGGCGACAGTTGCGCCGCCATGCGTCGTGTGGCCAGCGTTCCGGGGTCCAGTGGACGACCCAACTGCTCGCGCAGCTCCCGGGCCACGTCGGCTTTGTTGGCGCGGGTGTGGGCGCCGTCCTGCAGCAACACCTCGCCGTCGACGATCACCGCTGCAACGTCTTTGGTCTTGCCCCGGCCCAGCACCAGTTCCACCGGCGGAGTGTTGTCATCTAGATATGGTTCTTCCAGTGCGTCCAACCGCACCAGGACCATGTCGGCGCGACGGCCCACCTCCAGCGAGCCGATTTCGTCGCCGAAGCCGGTGGGCACGGCGGCGTTGGCGCTGGCCATGGTCAGCACCTGCTCCATGCTGATGGCCGGTTGCTCCAGGCCCGGCTGGCGGTGCAGCTTGCTGACCAGGCGCATCTCCTGGAGAAAATCGTCGTCATCGTTGATGGCGGTGCTGTCGGTGCCCATGGCAACGTTGACGCCTCGCGCCAGCATCGGGTTCACCGGTGCGATCCCGTTCTTCAGGCGCAGGTTGGAACTGGCGTTGTGAGCGACCGTTGCCCCAGCGTCCGCCAGCAGGTCGATGTCCCGCTCGGTGAGCCAGACGGCGTGGGCGAAGGACACCTCCGGCCCGAGGAACTCCAGGTCGTGGAGATGCTCAACCGGCGTCTTGCCCCAGGTGCGGATGCCGTAGTCTTTCTGGTATGGACTCTCCACCAGGTGCATGTGGATGCCGGTCTGATGCCGCGCCGCCTGCTCCTTGCAGCGCACCAGGAACTCGTCGGAATTCCACTGCACGTTGGCCGGGCTGAACAGCACCCGCACCTTGCCCGACGGATGGTTGTGATACTCGCCCACCATGGTGTCGCAAAAGGCGAAATAGTCGTCGTCGCTCATGTGCGCCACGGACAGATACTGGCGCACGTCGTCGGCCAAATCCGCCGGAAGACCGCCCAGGAAGTCGTCGTCGCCGGTGTAGACCACCCGGTTCTGGTTGCGCAGGTAACTGGAGAAGGCCACGCGCATTCCGGCATCCAGGAAACCGCGAAGGACAGCATCCACGTCCTCTTTCAGCGTCGCTGCCGCCGTCTGCGGGTGGTTATACATCACCGTGGTCTGCCCCGACTCCAGCATGTTCAGCGCGGTGTACAGAGTCATCAGGTAGTGGTCGTAGGGACGGCGACCCCAGCCGGCGAGGATCCAAACTTCCAAAAGGTCGTCGCAGGTGCCCATCTGCAGGGTGGTGACGCCTCGGCCGTGGTGGTGGGTGTTCACCAGGCCCGGCATGATGGCGACGTTGGGACCGCCCAGTTCGGCGTCGGGCCGATACCGCTCCCGCAGTTCATCATACGGGCCAATGTCCCTGATGACACCGTCATCTTGGTACACCGCCGCATCAGCGAGTGTCGCAACGCCGCCGGAACTCTGCGGGGTGATAATGTGCTTGCCGCGTATCAGTGAGGAGGCCATGAGATTACACCTGTTGAGAATGGGTTCAATCAGAACGGCGCGTTGGCAGATAATTCGGCGATACGAACGATGGCCCGGTGCAGGCTTGGCGAAAGGCTGCGGGCTGCTTCCGGGTTCCAGTCGTTCAGTGCGAAATTGCCCAATGTGTCATTGTAACCTGGCCCCACTTTGCTGGTACTGCCAGGCCCGGGCACGATGGCTTCCCGAAGCGCGCGTTTCCGGCTGCGTCCGGCCAGGCTAACGAGTGATTCTTTTGGATGCAAAAGGGTTTCTGGCAGTCTGGGCACGTGCCGATCTGCAATTGACAACCATTGGGATATGCTTGGACGGTCTGCAATCAGCCATGTCTCGATCTCCACCACTGCCACTCGGAACAACAAGTTAGGCTCGGCCGGCAATCTCTGACGCCATTCCTGAATAAGCGCGAGGGGGCAGGATTCAGGATTGTCCAAGTCAGTAATCAGCAACACTGGCTCGCGATATTGAGCCATCTTAGTGAAGCTGGTGAAACGCGCTTTGAGTTGACCGTAGCCAGTCAATCCTTCAGTTCGTGTCGGTTGCAAGTTGGGGGCGTAATCGTGGAGTAACCTATGCGCGATCGATTCGGACAACAGGTCCTCCACCGCCACCGTAATCTGCATAGCGTCACCCGGCAAGTCCCAGTCCTGCAGGGAGTTGATGTCCACTGCTGCGAAATGGAGCAATCTCACCGGGCATCAGGCCGGCTACCAACGCGTCGCGCATTCCGGCGTCATCGGCCATCGTTTGTACCCTTGAGCCATCTTTGCCGGGCGTGATGTAGAGTATTTCGCGGCCGTCGATCCCCGGGTCGTACAGGAGATATTCACTATGGGTGGTAAGGATCACCTGGCGGAGCTCGACATTGCGCTCACCGGCGCGGCGGCGGCGGGTCGGGCGGCTTAAAGCGTAGATTGCCCCGGGCTGGCGCAAAATAATGTCCCGGCTCAAGGATATTTCCGGCTCTTCCAGCAACAACAGGCCCCCCCGCTCCAATAACATCCAAAACAGTCCAATCAGACGGAGGGTGCCATCGGAAAACTGGTCTTCCCTCTGCCACACATCGTTAGCGCGCCAGTTTTCAAAGCGGGCTTTCAGATGGGGCTGTCCGGTGGTCTTATCGCGCTCAAAGGCGATTTCTTTGAGTTGCGGCACAATGTTCGCCAGGGCGGTCGCTATTTTGCGCAAACGGCTCTGGCGGGTGTTGCTGTTGGCGGCCGCGATTCTTTCCAGGAAGCCTTGCCCGTAAGGATCGTTTTCCAGCCGATTGCCGCCGATTTCGGCGCCATGACGCACCATTTGAGGCACTAGGTGCAGGTACGTGACCTCGTCGAAGAAATCCATGATGGGGCGGAACTCACGGTTGAAATTGACTTGCTCCAAGGCGGTAGCGGTAAGCCGTTCCGTATCGTTACTATCATCCTGATCGGGACGTTGCAGCAGGATTTTTCCATTGTGCTTAACGGTCTCCTCTTCGACCAAGATCCGATGATTGCCGGAACGCTCAACGGTAAACGCGAGCCGATAGACCCACTCGGCAACTTCGTCAGAGTCTCGGCTCAGGTGTACTTCAATGCACACCTCGGAACTGCCGTGGGAGGAGAGGCTGCGCAGTTGGCGCACGCCGCCGCGTCGCCGCACCGCCGATTGCAATCCGCCGCCGTCACGCTTAGCTACGTCACGCAGGAAACGGATGGCGTCCAGCAGGTTAGACTTGCCCGACGCATTGGGGCCTATCACGAAGGCGCGCTCACGCAGAGGGATGTCAACAAACGTAAAGTTGCGCCAGTTTTCCAGCTTCAGACGTGTGATTATCATAGCGTAAATCCGGGCCGTGGGGTCTGAGGCGACCTACCCTATGGTCAGCCAGTCTGATGGCGTAGGGGTTGCGAATCGGATCCATACCTAGCAATTTATATCGAAGTTATCCCAAGTTATCAAAAAACGCTAATTCGGGATAACTTCGCTATAATTCGGCAGATTTGCGCGTGGCGACGGCAAGCAACCGGCATCAGTCGGTTTGGGACTGATACCAATCGATAATCTCGGAGCCCGTGGCAGCCCACACGCCGCCCCGCTCCATCATGTGACCCAGCGCGTCGTCCACGGCTCCGACGCGGAAGGGCTGACCCACCAGCCAGGGATGCCAGTTCAGGGCCATCAGACGGCCGTGAGTGGCCCCATCGTCGTGCAGCACGTCGAAACTCTCGGTGAGCCGGCGCTGGTAGTCGGCCACGGTGACCTTGCGCTGGGCCAGGGACGCTACGTCATCCAGTTCGTACATCAGCGGCAGGGAGAAGAATGGGTTGTCGCCGGTGGTCATGGGGTAGGGCTGCTCGTCGTTGGCCCAGTCGCAGACGTAGCGCAGGCCGGCCTCGGCCAGCAGTTGCGGCGTGCGTTCCGACTCGCCGTACTCGGGACCGAGCCAACCCTGCGGAGCCTTGCCCGTGGCCCGGGTCAGGGCATCGATGGACGACCGGATGTAGTCGCGTTCTTCGTCCTCAGGCATGTTGCTGGTGATCATGCGGCTGACCGACACGCCGTGGCCGATGATCTCGCAGCCCCGATCCAGGCAGTGCTGCACGAGGAATGGGTAGTTCTCCGCAGTGATTGCGTCCATGGCAATGGTTGCGGTGATGCCATGCTTTTCCAGGGTGTCCAGCAGCCGGAAGATGCCGATGCGGTGCCCGTATTCCCGGTGGGAGACGCGAGCGTAGTCGGGGAACGCCCGGGGAGCGGATCCGCCGGCCAGGCCGGGAACCTGGAAACTGCCCTCCGGCGCTTGCCATTCCATGTGCTCCAGCACCAGGATGACGCACAGGGCGACCCGGGCGTCGTTGGGCCAGCGCAGTGCCGGCCGGCTGATGATGGGCGACCACTCGTGGTGCGGGTGGTCCATGCCAAAGGTTCGTTGGGCGGGCATATCGGGTTTGCTCCTGGGCGTCTCGTGGAGGTTGGCCGCACTGGCTACTGCGCAAATTTCTGCGCGTGTTCCATGGCCTGGTCGTAGTAGTTGGCTATGTAGTACTCGGCGATCTCGTCGGCCGTGGTTTGCCAGACGCCATCGTGGGCCATGATGTAATCGAGGATGTCCTCAAGGTACTTAATACGGTGGGGCTGCCCGATGAGGAAGGGGTGCAAGGCGATGCACATGACGCGGCCGCTTTCCGCCCCTTCCTCGTACAGACGGTCGAATTGCCGCTTGCAGATGTCGGCAAAGTACTCGGCGGTGTAGTGGTTGTCCCGCAGCACCGAGGAGTCGTTCAGCTCAATGGAGTAGGGAACCGAAACCAGTTTGCCCCCGTTGTGCACCTTGATGGGCGTGGGCTGGTCGTCGTGAAACCAGTCGGTGTGGTAGATCAGACCGGCTTCGGCCATCAGGTCAGGCGTGCTCACGCTGCCGGAGATGGCCGGCCCCAGCATCCCCTTGAGTTGCTTGCCGGTGTGGTGCTTGAGGGTCTCAATGGTGTCCCGGTAGAACTCCCGCTCCTCGTCCTCGGTATACGTGTAGAGGTATCGGGTGTTGTAGATGCCATGGCTCATGTAGTCGTAGTCGCGCTCGACCATTGCCTCGGCGATTTCCGGGAAATGCTCCAGCACCGCCATGTTCAGCGATATGCAGCACTTGATGTTGTGCTTGTCCAGCGGTTCCAGCATCCGCCAGAAGCCAACGCGGTTGCCGTAGTCGCGGTAGGTGTACTGCTGCACGTCGGGGTACGGCACCCTCGGCCAGGGGTCGCGCACGCCCTCGTTGATCGGCGTGTACTCATAGTGCTCGATGTTGGGCGAGATCCAGAGGGCCACGCGCGCGTCGTTGGGCCACTTGATGACGGGCCGGTCGACGATGGGCAGGTAGTCGATGCGGTCGGGAGGCAGAGCCATGATACGCAGTTCCTTTGGTGATTTGTCATTGCGAGAATGCCGCCAGGCATTCGTGGCAATCTCGTTCCGATACTAACTGCTTTACACAATGCCAATGCCGCGCCGTCGGGATTGCCACGCTGCGCTCGCAATGACATGGCGGGTAAGCGTCGCTGGTTAATCCAAAAAC
>DAOUHZ010000029.1:0-6469 GCA_034428455.1 Dehalococcoidia bacterium | reverse complement strand
CGTCTGCCCCACCCGCATTCGCACACAGTTTTCGTAAGGCACCTCGGCGCGCGTGGCGTTGTAGGCGAACCGGCCTGACGGGGGATCGTCGGGGTCCACCGGCTCCAGGTGCAACGTGAAGGTTGCGGACGTGTCACCGTTGGCCATGTTGATCGGAACGATGACCCTATCCTCGCCGTCGCTCTTGTGCGGCGTTCCGTTCACGGTGATGACTTCCAGCACCGGCGAATTGGGCGGCGGCAAAGGCGTGGGCGTCGGCGTGGGAGTGGCCGTAGGTCGGGGCTGCGGCGTGGCAGTAGGACGCGGAGTCGGTGTTGGCGCAGGCGTTGGGGTGGGTGTCAACGTCGGCGTGGGAGTGGCCGTAGGAGTTGGCGTCGGGGTCGGAGTCGGGGTATTGGTCGGCTCCGTCGCCGGCGCATCAGGTGGATAGACCAGTACGCTTGCCGTATCGGAGTGAGACGTACCGTCAATGGCGGCGGTCAGGCGGTGCGTCACCGTCGTTTCAGTCGTCACGACAGGCGCGCTAACCGTTCGCTCACCAGACAAATCGGTGGTGGTGTCAGAGAAGGCGACCAGTATTGGTTGGCCTCCGTTCGTTGACAGCAGGCATCGAGTGGATCGCAGGCACTGGAACCCAATGCCGTACGACCTGCCGGACAAGACTCTGTGGGGGAGAGTGATTGAGGCTGCGGGGTTAGCAATCTGGGGCTTGGGGGTCGGTGGGACTGGCGTTGAGGTCGGGCGTGGACGCGGCGTGCTGGTTGGGTTCGGGTCGGTTCCGACTGGCGCTGGAGTTGGCGTGTTGGTTGGCACGGGTTTAGGTGTAGCCACCGGAACCGGAACGCCGGGCGTGGGCGTATGCGTCGGCGTGGCTTCAGGTGTGGGAGTAGCGGTCGCCGTCGCAACGGGCGTGGGAGTCAACGGGGCTTCAGGTGTGGCTGGCGGGGGGGGCGGCTCGACTACCCCGGACTGCGCCGCTGTGTCTTTCGGCTCGCGGTCTTCCCGAAAAGTCACCTGCTCAACGCCGGGATTTTGCTTGATGCGAACGTGGCACGTTTCATGGGGAGCTCCCACCGCATAACCCAGACGATAGCGCGAGTCGGCAGGATAGGCATAGCCATGCTGGTTGCCGTTGCTGTCACGGGTGATGATCACATACCAGTCGCCATGCCAGCCGGTTTCCGCCGGCCAACTTTCCGGGCAGTCCGGCAGGCGTCCTGCGCCAGTGGCGTCGCCTCCCGACAACAGCCCTAGACCAAGACCCGCGATTCCAATTGCGAACAGAGATAAGACGATCCTGATGTTCATGCAATAACCCAACCATGTTTTTTGAATCGGACCAAGTGTACCGTACCCTGGACCGGTGGTTCACGCGCAGTGAACAGCGGATTTGGCCGATTTCGATCCGCCGGCAGCCGCACGGCGTCGTCCCCAGGGTTTGTCACAAGGCCGCCCAAGCAGCCTTTATGGGAGTCCCGCCTCCCCAACATCCTTGACCTGATTTTTTTTGAACGGCCATGGCCGAGTGGCTGAGGGCTGGCCGGCGATGGTGGCCGTCATTCCCGCGAAAGCGGGAATCCAGGGACGGGATTGAGCCCGGGCTCCAAATGCCGAGGTTCGCATTTTGAGGAATCTCGGCAATTCCCCGCTAAACCCCTTTACAACCCCGGTCGGTTTGCTATCGTTATCGTATCAGAACGGCAGTTCCCAAGCGCAGGAGTAGCAGACATGACCACCAAAACGCGAGCCAAGGACATGATTCGGTACATCGAAGACCACTTGACCCTTCAGCAAGTATCCGCCTCCGCGACGGCGGCCCTGGTGAAAGCCGACGAGATGGAAGGGATCGCCCAGGGGGAGAACACATCAACGGCGTGGGTCGCGTACCGAAGCCAGAGGCAGGAAGCCCAGTTCTGGGCCGCGATGGAGAAACGGATGTCTTCGGCCCGTCCCGATAGCCGCCGCCCCGACAGCAGGGGAAATTAGCCCTGAGCGTCGCGGGACACCTACACCAACACCCGTAAGGAGAGCCAAGATGGCCACCATCAAAAGCCAAGCCAGCACCGTTGTGCATCACCGCTGCGGCCACGAGGCCACCAGGCTGGTGAAGAAGTACAACCCGTTCAAGAAAAAGTACGAGACCATCCTCGACCTGGACTATCTGGAAGGGATGCGAGCGCCCCAGGTCCTCATCGACCGCGCCCGTGAGTCTCTGGAAAAGGCGTTGCCGAAGACGGTTGCTTACTGGAGCCAACTGGATTGCCCGAAGTGCTACAAGGCCAACCTCGGCTCCGGTCAGTCCGCCTGACGAGTCCAGAAAGGACGAAATCCGCCGGCCGGCGGATCGCGGGATACCTACACCGATCCCCCGCAAAAGGAGAGCATACGATGGCAACCATAGCCGCCGAACTGAGCGCCCGTTTGAGGGCAGGATACCGCGCCGCCGGAAACTGTCGGACCTGCGCCGGATACGGCAATTGCGAGCCCGCCGACCATTACTCGGCCGCCCAGAGCGCCTTTGACGATGCAGCCGTTCGCCGTGCGGACGGCATCGACATCCCAGGAATCGAGGCCCCCGGCAGCCTGCTGCTGTTCGCCGATGACTCGATGGCCTGGCAGCCGGACAGCGGGAACGGCGACCCACTGCCCTACGTGGTGAAGACCAGGGACCGGGAGGCGTGTCTGGCGTTGCTGCCACCGCCGGTGCCGGACGCAACGGACGCTGCGCCAATCGAAGCAACGCTGCTCGACACCCTGCGCGACAACATGAACCTGCTCCGTGAGCTGTCCCTGCGCTACCAGGTGTCGGTTCCCACGGACGAACCGGACGGGGAGACCGTCATCAGTTCCCCTCGGGACATTTACGATCTGCTGAAAGCGGAGATGGAAGCCCTGGCCCAGGAACAGCTCCGGGCGCTGCTGCTGAACGTCCGCAACGTGGTGATTGGGCAGCGGGTCATCTACCAGGGCACCGTCAACTCGTCGGCGGTCCGACCGGCCGAGGTATTTCGCCCGGCCGTGATCGAAAACGCTCCCAGAATCATCATCGCCCACAATCACCCTTCGGGCGATCCGACGCCCAGCCCGGAGGACGTTGCGGTGACCCGCGACATCGTGCAGGCCGGCAAGCTGCTGGACATCGAAGTGATGGATCACATAGTCATCGGGGCCGGCCGGTTCGTCAGCCTCAAGGAAAAGGGCCAGGGGTTCTGAACTGGCCGAACAGAGCGATGTTCCGACCCGGGCCTACACTCCTAGGTCGGAACGGCGCCGGATAAGGAGAGCCGAATCCAGCCACGCCATTCTACCCGATTATTTCCAATCGGAACATCCCGGCAAACCATTTACAAACTGTTGCTTATCCGATAGAATACGAATACCGAGAAAGCGGGCGCCTACACACAGCCCGCGAGGAAGGAGAGCACACCATGACCACTAGATGCGCCGTTCGCATCGAGGCCGAACTGAGGGCCGGCCTCGCCAACCTGAAGGCCCTGGAAGCCGACTACTGCCGCGTCCGACTCGGCGATGACGGTGGAGCCGCCGTCATTGAATTGCAGAACCTGGCCTCGGCCATCGCCGAGCAGCGCGTTGCCCTGCGCAGCGCCCTGGACGGCGCGAAGGACGAGCTGGCGCGCATCGCGGCTTTGGACGCCGCCATGATGCAGGCTGACGACGCTCCGTTGCCCTTCGAGCCGGCGGAGCCCAACCCTGCCTGCTGGCGTCCCACCAGGGACGGGAGGGGCTGGACTCGCCAACGCTCCGGGGCTACGGAGACCCTGATAGACTTGGGCAATCGAGGAGTTTTGGCGCAGGTCAAGTGCGCCGGCAACGACAAGGTCCGGGTGCGCCGATGCTTCGCCTGGGGAGACCGGAAAGCGTTGGTGGAGTGGCTGACCGACCGTGCTGCCGGATAAGTCAACCGTTGTCCAAGCCCGCTTGACGAGCCGTAGCCGCGGCGAAATCCGGCCTCCTGGCCGGGTCGCGGGATGCCTACACTAACCCGCAGACAAGGAGAGAAGTATGAAAGTCTCAGTGTTACAGGAAAACCTCGACGTCGCAATGGCCGTCACGCGGCCGTTCGTCGCCCAGGGCGGCTACCTGCCCATCTGCCGGACGGTCAAGTTGACTGCCGGCGATGGCCGGCTTCACTTCGCCGCCACCGACCTGGAAAAGGACATCGCCTTTTCGATCAACGCTATGGTCGAGGAAGAGGGGGCGATCTGCATCGACCACGGAACCCTGCGCGAATTTGTCGCCAAGTTGCCCAAGGACCGGGTTGACCTCCGGTTCGCCGGCGATGAGGGCAGCGGCCCTCCCAGCCTGGCCATCGACGTGGTTGGCAACAACGCCGTCATTCAGGGAGCGTCCGGCGACGACTTCCCGGCCTCCCAGGAGGTTGAGGATCCGGCCACGGCGCTCATCGACCCCGCAGAACTGGCCACCGCCATAAGTCGCGTTGCGCTCTGCGCCGCCACCGACGACAGCCGGCCCGTGCTCACCGGCGTCCTGCTGGAAGTGGGGCCGGACGGTTACGAGATGGCCGCGGCCAACGGGTTTCGCCTGGCCGTCCAAAAGGGATCCCTGGTCGAAGGACCCGAGGATATAGTCAGCGCCATTGTCCCGGCCCGCACCCTGGCGGCGGTGGCCAGGTTGCTGAAGGGCTGCGATAACCCCGTCAGAATCGAACTGTCGCCGGAGGACAACCGCGCCCGGTTCGAGATCCAGGGGCAGGCTCGCGGACCGGTTCAGTTCAACGTCGCCACCACAACCCTCGGCGGCACATTCCCCGACTACAGCCAGTTGATCCCGGAACGGTACGAAACCAGGGTCGTCCTGGAATCCAGCGACCTGAAAAAGGCCGTTGAGCCGGCGGCGGTGTTCGCCCGCAACAGCAGCAACATCCTCCGCCTGGAAATGGTGTCGCAGGAAACCTTGACCGGGGAGGCCGGCGCGGGCGGCCAGCTCAAAGTGTCCGCCCAGGCGGAAGATCTCGGCCGAGACCATGACCAGACGCCCATCGAGTACATGGACGGAGGCGACGCCAGGATCGCCTTCAACACTGGCTACGTGGAGGACGTGTTGAAGGCGATGCCCAAGGGCCAGGTGTCCATCGAAGTGAATAATGCTTCGTCGCCGGGCGTGTTCCGGTTGGCGGACTCGGACCGGTACGTGCAGGTGGTCATGCCCATGTACGTCCAGTGGTAATACCTCCCGTCATTCCCGCGAAAGCGGGAATCCAGAAAGCTCGCCCATAGACATCCGTTAGCGCGGCCAGAGAACCCGCGCACCCGGACTATGCTATCCTTCCGCCGCCACAAAGTGCAGGAGGGATTGTGCTATGCGTGCCGCAGTTTATAAAGGCGAGCAGGTTTTGCAGGTCGAGGAGTTGCCCGACCCGACGCCCGGACCCAACCAGGTGGTCATGCGCGTCAGGTATTCCGCCATCTGCGGCACCGACGTTCACGCCTTCATGTACGACCTCGCCCAGCCCGGCGCGGTCATGGGCCACGAATACACCGGAACCATTGTTGACGTCGGCCCGGACGTGAGCCGCTGGCGCGTCGGCGACCGGGTAGTCGGCGGCGGCGGCCATCCCCCTCCCGGCGGTGGCTCCGCGACACGAACCAACCCCCGCTTCAACTACCGCACCATGGGGTTCCAGCATAATCCGCGACCACGCGGCTACGCGGAGTATGTGCTGCTGGACGAATGGGAGCCGACCCCGGTACCGGATGACGTTACCGACGAGCAGGCCGCCCTCTGCGAACCCTGCGCCGTCACCGTCCACGCCGTCCGCCTGTCCGACATCAAGCTGGGCGATTCCGTTCTGGTCTTGGGCGCCGGGCCCATTGGACTGCTGTGCATGCAGACTGCTCGCGCCGCTGGCGCAACCACCGTTATCGTATCTGAGCCGGCCCCCGGACGCGCCGACGCTGCTCGCCGGTTGGGCGCCGACGCCGTATTGAATCCCACCGATGCCGACTTTGAGGCCAGCGTCGTTGAGCTAACCGGCGGAACCGGCCCGCAAGTGGTGTTCGAGTGCGCCGCCGCCCAGTCAACACTGGAGCAGGGGCTGGACCTGTGCGCTCGCGGCGGCCAGGTGGTGATGATCGCCATTGCCTGGGAATCGACTCCCGTAGTGCCACCCAACTGGATGGCCCGCGAAGTGCGAATGCAATCATCCTTCGGAACGTTGCCCGAAGACTGGCGGATCGCTCTCGATCTGATGCGCACTGGCCGGGTGTCGGTGGAGCCGATGCTGTCGGCCACCAACTTCGTGCCGCTGGAAGGCATCCAGGGAGCGTTCGAGGCCCTGTGCAGTCCGACCACCGAGCTGCAGATGGTCGTCGCCCTGTGATGATTGCCGCCCGCGTAACTGCGGCGGCGGTGTTGCTTCCGGTTCTGCTAACCGCCGTCGCCGCGAGTATCGGTTGCGGCAGCGAGCAGCCCTCGACTTTGGACGAGC
>DAOUHZ010000028.1:0-10862 GCA_034428455.1 Dehalococcoidia bacterium | reverse complement strand
CGTCTGCCCCACCCGCATTCGCACACAGTTTTCGTAAGGCACCTCGGCGCGCGTGGCGTTGTAGGCGAACCGGCCTGACGGGGGATCGTTGGGGTCCACCGGCTCCAAGTGCAACGTGAAGGTTGCGGACGTGTCACCGTTGGCCATGTTGATCGGAACGATGACCTTATCCTCGCCGTCGCTCTTGTACGGAGTTCCGTTCACGGTGATGACTTCCAGCACCGGCGAATTGGGCGGCGGCAAAGGCGTGGGCGTGGGCGTAGGTGTCGGGGTGGGTTGCGGCGTGGCAGTAGGACGCGGAGTCGGTGTCGGCGCAGGAGTTGGGGTGGGTGTCAATGTCGGCGTGGGAGTGGCCGTAAGAGTTGGCGTCGGGGTCGGAGTCGGAGTATTGGTCGGCGCCGGCGCATCAGGTGGATAGACCAGTACACTTGCCGTATCGGAGTGAGACGTACCGTCATTGGCGGCGGTCAGGCGGTGCGTCACCGTCGTTTCAGTCGTCACGACAGGCGCGCCAACCGTTCACTCACCAGACAAATCGGTGGTGGTGTCAGAGAAGGCGACCAGTTTTGGTTGGCCTCCGTTCGTTGACAGCAGGCATCGAGTGGATCGCAGGCACTGGAACTCAATGCCGTACGACCTGCCGGACAAGACTCTGTGGGGGACAGTGATTGAGGCCGCGGGGTTAGCAATCTGGGGCTTGGGGGTAGGCGGGACTCGGGTTGGCACGGGTTTAGGCGTAGCCACCGGAACAGGAACACCGGGCTTGGGCTTGGGCGTCGCCGTGGGTGTGGGCGTGGGCTTGGCGGTTGGCGGCAACGTGGGAGTATGCGTCGGTGTAAGCGTCGCCGTGGCAACGGGCTTGGGCGTCGCCGTGGGAGTTAACGTTGCTCCAACTGTGGCTGGCGGGGGGGGCGGCTCGACTGCCCCGGACTGGGTCGCTGTGTCTTTCGGCTCGCGGTCTTCCTGGAAAGTCACTTGCTCAACGCCGGGATTATCATGGATGCGAACGATGCAAATTTCGTGGGTCGCGCCGGGCGCGTACCCCATCCGATAGTCCGAGTCGGCGGGATAGGCGCGACCGTGCTTGTTGCCGTTGCTGTCCTCGCTGATGATCACGTACCAGTCGCCGTGCCAGCCGGTGGCGTCCGGCCAAGTTTCGGGACAGTTCGGCATCCGTCCCGCACCAGCAGCGTCATCTCCATACGCCACCGTCAGAAGCAGCCCCATGATTGTGATTGCGAACAGAGTTAAGACGTTCCTGATGCTCATGCTATAACTCGACTACGTTTTTAGAAGTTGACCAAATATACCGTGCTTTGGACCGGTGGTTCACGCGCAGCGAACACCAGATTTGGCCGATTTGCGATCCCTCGGCCGTAGGCAGCCGCACGGCACCGCTCCGAGGACCTGCGCCTTCCGCGTTGGAGGCTGGGGCGGGATGAACCCTGCCCCAACCTTTTCGTTGTCCCACCTCTCGCCGCGCTTCGCTTGCTGTCCGAATCTCGGCACAAAATTGCATGGTGGGGAAATAAGGGCCTCGGACGGCGGCCAAATTGAGGGCACAAGGCGTCCCAAGGGCTTGGATCGGAAAACGCCTATCCCCCTACCCTGCCACGCTCAAATCGGAACGGCGGCGGACCAGTTTTTCCGCAATAAGGCCGCTCAAGCAGCCTTTACCACAGTCCCGCCTCCCATCTATCCCAGGGGGTATTTTTTTCGAACGGCCCGTGGCGAAATCATTGCCATGGTTCGCATTTTCAGCAATCTCGGAAACTCCCCGCCCAAACCCTTTACTTCCTCGGTCATCCTGCTATCGTTATCGTATCAGAACAAGCGTGCGATAAAGCGAAAGGACAGCACCATGCCATTCAAAAGCCAAGCCAGCACCGTCGTGCTTCACCGCTGCGGCCACGAGGCCATCAGGCTGGTCAAGAAATACAACCCGTTCAAGAAGAAGTACGAGACCATCCTGGACCTGGACTATCTGGAGAAGATGCGAGCGCCACAGTGCATGATCACCGGCGCCCGTGAGTCCCTCGAAAAGGCCCTGCCCAAGACGGTCGAATACTGGAGCCAGCAGGACTGCCCGAAGTGCTATAAGGCGAACCTCGGCACCGGTCGGCCCGCCTGACGAGGCCCGGTGGTTCCGGGCCGAAACCGCCTCGGGGCGGTCGCGGGATACCTACACCTATCCCCGCAGAAGGAGAGCCCATGACGACGCTATTCACTGCAACGGAGGCTCCGCCAATCGAGGCGACGCTGTTGAGCACCCTGCGCGATAACATGAACCTGCTCCGCGAGCTGTCCCTACGCTACCAGGTGTCTGCGCCCGCGGACGGACCGGACGGGCTGACGGTCATCAGTTGCCCCCAGGACGTGTTCAACCTGCTGTCGCCGGAGATGGAGGCCCTGGCCCAGGAACAGCTCCGCGTGCTGTTGTTGAACACTCGCAATCGGGTGGTGGCCCAGCGGGTCATCTATCAGGGCACCGTCAACTCGTCGGCAGTCCGGCCGGCGGAGGTACTGCGCCCGGCGGTTGTCGAAAACGCTCCCAGCATTATCATTGCTCACAACCACCCTTCGGGCGATCCGACACCCAGCCCGGAGGACGTGACGGTGACCCGGGATCTGGTGCAGGCCGGCAAACTGCTGGACATCGAAGTGCTGGATCACATCGTCATCGGCGCCGGCCGCTTCGTCAGCCTCAAGGAGAAGGGGCAGGGGTTCTGACCTGGGCGAAAAAGTGTTCCGGCCCGGACCTACACTCCGAACCGGAACGTCGCCGGACAAGGAGAGCCCAATCCGGCCAGGCCATTGTACCTGTTTCCTGCAACCGGCGGCACGGAAAATCTCTGGCAGGAATTTTGCAAACTCCGGCAAAAACCCTTTACAACAGATGTTCTATCTGTCAGAATACGACCATCAAAAGCGGGCGCACCTACACCACTAGCCCGCTGGAAAGGAGAGCAGATATGACCACCGCACAGAAAACGACCAGGGCCAAGCCGTCGACCAACGTGGTTGTTGGCAACGTCATCAGCGTCCGGCACGATGCCATCACGCCGGACCCGGACCAGCCCCGCAAGACCTTCGAGCCCACCGCGCTGAAGGAACTGTCCGAAAGCCTGGACACCAACGGCCTGCTCCAGCCCATCAGCATCCGGCCCGACGAGGCCAACAGCACCACGCGCAACAAGCGTTACATCATCATCGCCGGTGAGCGCCGGTGGCGGGCCGCCGGCCTCCTGGGTTGGGAGACCATCCCCGCCATCATCCGCAAGGACCTGACCGATGCCCAAACCGCCAAGCTCCAGCTGCTGGAGAACATCGTGCGGGTGGACCTCGACCCGGTGGAAAAGGCCAGGGCCTACAAGAAGATGCTCGACGAGGGCTACACCGAGAACGAGATCGGGGCGGCCGTGGGCAAGAGCGGAGCCCACGTCGCCTGGTTCATCAAGCTGCTGGACGCTCGGGAGGACATCCTGGAGATGGTGGCCAAGGGCGACATCAACTCGATGTCGGCGATCTTCATGTCCAAGCTATCGTCCAGCGGCCAGGGTCGGGTGCTGGCGGCCATGAACCGGGACAAGCTGACGACCCGCGAGGTTGAGCTCCTGTGCAACCGGATCCACGAGGAAGAGAACTCCGAGGAAACGGAGCTGTTCAGCGCGGGACAGCTGACCGCACCCCAGCGCGAGGCGGTACAGAACTTCGAGGGCGCGTTCAAGGGGGTTTGCTCAACGCTGGCCAAGTTGCAGGAGTTGGAGAAGGAAACGCCCGGGGCCCTTGCCCTGGGGCTGGCTAACCCCGGACTCGTCGAAAGCCAGATCGACGAAGTGATCAAGGTGCTCTACCAGGTCAGGAACTCACTGCGGGTGAGCCGGATGTCGCACCTGCCCGTCGATCCCGAGACAGCGGACGACGCGGCGGTTGATGAAGAAATCTAGGCCACCGGGCCGCAGCCGCTAGGGGCGGGTCTCAGACCTGCCCCTTTTTCCGTTCTGACAGGGTGCGATGGACACGGGTAATGCCGATGTGTACATTAGCCCACCGAACATAAGCCTTGGAGGCGGCATGAAAATAATGGCCGTAGGTGCACACCTGGACGACATCGAGATCGGCGCCGGTGGGTTCATCGCCGATATGGTGCTGCGGGGACATGAGGTCAGGATGGTGTCCATGACCCTGTCCGGCTACCGGAATTTGGAAGGCACTCATTACCGGAGTGATGAGACGTGCTGGGAGGAAGGGCGCAAGGCCGCGGAGGTAATCGGAGTCGGCGCCGACAACCTGGCGGTCCTGCTGCTGGAAAACATGGACGTGCCCTGGGGCAAGGACGCGGTGATCCCCGTCGAGAAGGAGATCATCGCGTTTCAGCCTGACCTGGTGGTGACCCATTCACCTTCAGACAGCCACCAGGACCATAGGGCCACGGCGATGGCAGTGATCAGCGCGACCCGGTACATGCCCAACGTCCTGCTGTGGGAGCCGAGCAGCCCGGCGCGGATGCCGGGACACCCCTTCAACGGCGCGATCTCCTGGCCGGTCTCGCCGAAAGCCATGGAGCTGAAGTTCGCGGCGCTCAATGCCCACTTCACGGAATGGCTCAAGTACGGCGGTATGAAGTGGAACGCCCAACTGCAAGGCAAGGCCCTGGGTCACGGCCTCCGGGCGGTGGACCAAGCCTACGAGGTGTTTGACCCGGTGCGCCTGTCCCTGGGCATCGGACTGTAGGCCGGCTCGCACGCTCATACGAAGCTGATTGCACACGAGTTGGCACGGAGATTCGAGTGATGGGCGCGATATTGGTTCAACGCAAGTGCGGGCATTATCAGAGCATGACCCCACGTGCCAACAAGAAGCTTGGCAAGCGGCTGAGGAAAGCGCATAACTCTTTGTGCAAAGATTGTAGAAAAGGAGCGAAGCAATGAGACATTTGGCAGTCTGTCTTTTGCTGGCATCCACCATTGCCATCGGAGTTGCCTGCGGCAAGGACCACGGCCCTCCGCCATTGACCACTGAGCAGCTGATCGAGTTGCACGGGGGCGGCGCCGAATATGTGGACTGCGCCGGGGCTGGCGCTCGCATCAACGAGCGGATCCAGCAGGACTATCGGCTGGTTGCCATCCAGGGATACGGGCTGGACAACAGACGGTGCCTGCTCGTGTGGGAAACACCCTGAGTGCAGTAATGTCGCGCTCATGCGTACATGGCTTTATCATTATGCTCTTATCTGATAGAATAAGAGTATCAAGAAAAGGAGTTATGTATGACTGCCCAAGCAAGCAACAGAAGAACCGGACACTTCAATATGTTCCGACAGCGGACCCCTGGTGACTACGACTTCGGCGAGTGCGTGTCGGCCCTCCAGAAGACGATCAGGGCCGGCGATCCCCGCCAGGCCCTCTACTGGGCGGCCGAGATCGAGGCCACGGGCGCCACGGAAGCGAAGTATCTGTGGAACCGTCTCAAGGTCATCGCCTCCGAGGACATCGGCCCCACGCCCGAGGGCAACGCGGTCGCCATCCTGCTCGGCACGCTGTGGGAGAACTACAGCTCGGCCAAGGCACGCGGCAACGACAGTTGGCGATTGTTCCTGGCTCATGCTATCTTGGCGATGTGTTCGGCGCCCAAGACTCGCATCTGCGATAACCTGGTGTGGGCCGTCTACCATCAGCAGGAGCGTTACGAGATACCCGACAACGCCCTGGACATGCACACGCCCAGGGGTCGACAGATGGGCCGCGGCGCGCAGCACTTCGTGGAGCACTGCACGGCGGTGACCCCGCACTCGGACCACTTCCAACCCCTGGACGGCGAGCTTGAGGCCGAGGTCCTGGGCATTCCCGATGGCACGCCCTGGCGGTACGTCAACCTCAAGCATTCCAACGGTGACCGCGATTATGACGACGGCCAAAGACTTCTCTGACCCTGAAAATGCACCGTTTCGCCTTGAGTGGAGAGACCCCTACTCGCTCAAGGCCAACCCGGTCAACCCGCGCAAGCATCCCCAGAAGCAGCGCCAGGCCCTGCACCAGGCGATCAACGACCTGGGCTGGCTGGCGCCGCTGCTGTTCAACGAGCGGTCCGGCCATCTGATCGACGGCCATCTCCGGGCCCAGGAGGCTATCGCCTCGGGCCACGCCGAGGTGCCCGTGCTGATTGTGGACCTGGACGACGACGCGGAAAAGGCGGCTCTGGCTTCCCTGGACGCAATCACCATGGCCGCCGAACTGGATGTGTCCGGCTACCTCGCCCTGCTGAACGACATCGCGGAACCCCACGCGGATCTGGTGGCGTCGCTACAGGACCTGGACAAGTTCATCGCCGACTCGTTGCAGGAAGAGGCCGAGCACGACGAGGACCCGACGCCGGAGGTGGCAGATGTCCACCTCGTTCCGGGCGAGTCGTTCCACTACGTGGCCCTGCTGTTTCGCACCGACCTGGACTGGCTCCGCGCGGTCGACCACTTCCAGATCGACAAGCCGGCCATGGACCTGTTCCACTCCAAGGTGGTGGGCAAGACCCGGATCATCGACGGGGCCAAGTACCTCAACAGCTTGGAGTGAGCATGGGGCCCGAGAACCTACCATTCAAAATCGTGATCCCAAGCCACGGTAGGCCGCAGCAAATCACCAAGAACCCGCTCTACCCATTAGCCCACGTGGTCGTGCGGGACGAGGTGGTAGTGGACAGCTACCGGGAAGCGGCCCGGAAGGCCGGCGTCACGCCCGGCCCGTTTCACGTCACGGGTCAGTTGCCCAACATCAGCTCGATCCGTCAGTGGATCCTGGACAATCTGTACGACGAGGATGAACCGTTTATCTTCGTATCGGACGATGACCTGCTGTATTTCCGGCCGATGATGGTCTGGCGGACCGTGAAGGTTGCCGACCCCGAGGACATCCTGGCCATCATTCAATCAGGCTACAACGCCGCGGTCGACGCCGGCGCCGGAATATTCGGCTTCTCGAATAACGGCTCCCCGATGCGGCGCAACGCCAAGGATCCCTGGTTCTTTCGCACGTACCTCATGGGACAGGTCGGGATCATTGACCGTTCCCTGTACTACGACCCGCGCCTGTACCTGATGGAGGACGTCGACTTCGCGCTCCTGAGCATCGCCAGAAGCAAGATCGTCTGGAGCGACGCCAGGTGGTACTGCCATTCCGCGGCTCAATGGTCGAAGGGCGGCATGTCGGCGTCGCGCACCACTGAACGGATGGTGGAAAGCCGGGACATCATCAATCGTAAGTACGGCCCCGGCACCATCCGCACCCTGAACAACCCGGCCAGGAACCCCTATCGCTTTACGATGAATATATGAGCTCCGACATTGGCAATCCCTCCGATGCCGCTCCGAAGCCGTGGGATCGTCAGCCGGGTGAGACCCCGCGAGCCTTCCACGGCTTTGTGCATTACCGCGACCTCCCGGCGTGGTCTCGGTCCATTGATGCCGCCTACCATGAGCATCAGCAACAGTGCGAGGGGAAGGAAAGGGACAAGAGCAAGCGTAACCCGCGTGCGCCGACGCGGTGGGAGCAGTGGAGCGTCAACAACGGTTGGGTCGAGCGTGTGGCCCATTACGACGGATTTCGCGCCGAGGAGCGGCGCCTGCGCCGTGAGCAGGAGTTGGACGACGCCCTGGACGAGACCGTTCGACTAGCCAAGTCCGGTCTGGCCCGGGTCGCCCAGCGGCTCCGGTACATGGGGCCGGACGAAATCCAGGCTTCGCAGTTGGACCGTTGGATCAAGAACCTCACGGAGGTCCAGCTGAAGGCGCTGGGCTACCCGGACCGCGTGGAGCACGAGCACAGCGGGCCGAACGGCGGGCCGATCCCGGTGGAGCAGCAGGTGGACTGGAAGGCTTTGTTGGCGGATCCCGAGGCACGGAAGGCGCTGGAAACGCTGGGCATGGCGGTAGACGGCACAGAGGAGGCAACCAATGTTTGAAGCTCAGACCACTCGCGCAACCATGTACCTGGGCAATTGGTCGGCCCAAAAAAGCTACAGCCCGGGCGATGTCGTCAAAGTGCCCATCGTCACCTTCACGGATCGCCTGACCGACCGGATCTGTCGCGCAATGGGATCGATCTTTCGACAACCCAAGCGCGGGCACAGGTTGTACGTGTGTGTGGAGCTTAGTCAGGACCCGCCAGGCCAGTCGGATAGCTTTCGTAAATTGTAGGGGCATAGATCGTGGCGCCCGCCCTGTCCGCACCGGCCAACCGTGAGCAGCAGGGATCCCTGCTGGCCGCGCTGCTGGCCCAGGCATGGCGCACCTCGCCGGCGGCGACGGCAACCCGGTGGTCCGGAGGCCAGTGGCAGCGCCATCCCCACCTGAACCTGATCTCCGATGCCGTCGCTGCCATCGAGGAGGGTCCGAAGCGTCTGATCGTGTCCATGCCTCCTCGGCATGGTAAATCGGAGCTGCTGAGCCACTGGACGCCGGTTTGGTATCTCGCCAATAACCCGAGAGGTCGAATTGGCCTGGCCAGCTACGCGGCGGACTTCGCCTCCACCTGGGGCCGCAAGGTGCGGGACACCGTGGCTAGGACGCACGGTCTCGGGATCTCCCTGAGCCGGGACCGGACCCGGGCCCACGATTGGGAACTGGCCGAGGGCGGCAGCATGATGACAGCCGGCGTGGGAGGTCCGTTCACCGGACGCGGCTTCGACCTGCTGATCGTGGACGACCCGATCAAGAACCGGGCCGAGGCCAATAGTCCCACGCACCGGAATCACATCTGGGACTGGTGGACCAGCACCGCCCGCACCAGGCTTGAACCCGGCGGATCCATAATCGTGGTCATGACTCGCTGGCATGAAGACGACCTCGTCGGGCGCCTGCTCTCGGAAACGCATGATGACGATGGCCTCTTTGATCGGGACGAATGGGAGCACATCCGCCTGCCGGCTCTGGCGGAAGAGGATGATCCCCTTGACCGGGAGCTCGATGAACCGCTGTGGGAGGCCCGGTACGACAAGCCAGCCCTCGCCAATCTCCGCGTCGAAGTTGGTCCCCAGGACTGGGCTGGCCTGTTCCAGCAGCGCCCTACCGAGCAGGGCGGAGGATTGTTCAAGTTTCACTGGTGGAAGTATGCCGAAACCCTGCCCGACCCTACGGGCGAGATCATCCAATTCTGGGATACGGCGTTCAAGAGGGGGCAGGAAAACGACTTTTCGGCCTGCGCCACCCTCTACCCCAGCAAGTCCAACTATGTCGTCAAGGAGATGTGGCGAGACCGACTGGAGTTCCCCGATTTGGTGCGGACGGTGACGTCCAAGGCGGAGCAGCACCGGCCGACGAAGATCTACGTCGAGGATGCGGCCAGCGGCCAGAGCCTGATCCAATCCTTGCAGAGCGAAACCAGGCTACCGATCATTCCGGTGAAGGTCGACAGCGACAAGGTGTCTCGGGCCAACGCCGTGACCGGTCAGGTGGAGGGGGGTAACGTGTTGTTACCGGCGGGCGCGACGTGGCTGGATGACTTCCTGGACGAGGCCACCAGCTTCCCCGGCGCCGCTCACGATGATCAGATAGATGCCTTCGTGGGCGGGCTGACCCAGCTGGCGGTGAAACCGGCATGGGACGCCACCATCCCGGATTAGTCCGTCTCTCGCCGGGAGCGCCGCTCGGCGCCGCCATCAGGGTTTGTCACAAGGCTGCTCAAGCAGCCTCTATGGAAGTCCCGCCTCCCCAACATCCTTGACCTGATTTTTTGGCAACGCCCTTGATCGGGAGAGATTGCGTCGTGGTAACACCCGCCGCGAAGTGGCAACAAGACGGGTGTTGACAAAGCAGGCGTTGTTACCAGATACTTTTTGACTGCAACGCAATACGATACGGGGTATCAGTAGTTGCTGATATGCCGTTTACGTCATTCGACCACCATGGACGCCACGGTAAGGAGGCTCGCCATGATTGTCTGGATCATTCAACTGCTCGGTCTTGTCATCGCCATCATCGGCGTGTTCGTGTCCTGGCCCATCGGTGAAAAGAAGATTTGGATCAGGTGGGGCATCTTCGGCGCGTTCATCGCCCTTGCCCTGGTCCTGGCGCTGGCCCTGATCCTTGACTGGGCCACCGGCGGCCAGCCCGCAAATCCCTGACGTGATGTCAAGGATGGTTGCCAAAATTCAATACGAGGATGATCCAGTGTAAGCCAATCACCACGCGCCCTGAGCGCGATACCAGGAACGACGAACCCACTCAACCCGAAATCGAAAACGAGGAAAACCCGAGAACTTATGAACACCTTTGGCCACACAATCCTACCCCTGAAACTCGCCGGCGGCGCCCTGGCGCTGGCCATCATCGCTGCCATCGCGGTGGCGATAACCCTGACCGCCGGGCCGACCCAGGCCCAGGACGCGACTCCCGCCATCCCGCAGCCCTGCGGCCCCGGCGCCGAGACCGCCTTCCAGCCCGAACCCCACGAGATCACCAAGGGCCATTTCGCCCTGTTCGACGCCTACTGGCAGCCCACGACCGTTGATGAGAGCACGAGCCTTGAGAACACCGGCGTGCTGCACACCAACGAATGCCCGCCACAGGTGGTCAAGACCACGGAAACGGGCGATTTTGGACAGACGACGACGGTCACCACATTATCCCCCTCCGGCATCGACGTCGACGAGGCCATCTTCCACGTGCTGGACAAGCACGAAGCTACCGTGGTGGCCAGCGCTTCGGAAAGTCCCACCGGCACTGAGATTTCCCTGGCTGAATATGGATTGCTCGACGATTACGTAGTTGCCGGCGATCAGGTGTGGTGGCTGCGGCTGGATGACCCGGACACCGCTGACGTGGACGAGACTTCCGACCTGGTTCTGGGCTTCTCGACGATGCGCTTCGACGG
>DAOUHZ010000027.1:0-14005 GCA_034428455.1 Dehalococcoidia bacterium | reverse complement strand
AACTTGGGCTACGAATACTACCTAGCCACCCCAGACCCACCGCCACAGCTCTTTACCCCTCCAAGTCGCCAAACCGGGTACGCGTGAGTATCCGTGATGGTGATACGGCGTTTTACATTCCCGTATGGCCGTGAATGGCGCTCACCGCAGAGCGCAGTCAGAACATCACGGCCCGTCCCAAATTGCAGGATCCGGCGCTCAAACCGACTGCCGCGCCCTCAGATCGAGCGCGCAACCTGGGGATTTGCGCCCCGCCGCAGGCTGGAATTACGGTCTCAAATTCCCGCAAAAATGATAGTCAGTACACCGTTGACAATTGATTAAGTATGCATTAAACTGCTGAGCGTATACGGACGTAATCCAATGAACGCCATCACGACAACAAGGACTGAAGAGGGACGGCATGACAACCATGCGTCGAACCGCTCGGCTGTGGTACGCCCGATGAGACCCGGGCACCCCGGCCTGTCGTCGCATGACCCCCGCACTATCATGAAAAGCGGGACGTTACTTTAGCGGCAGTAACGTCCCGTTTTCTGCCCCTCGCATGGGCAGCTGGCCCTGTCGGACCCCTCCTCCCGACAGGGTCAGTATATCACTGATTGGCGCTCATTGGCAAAAGGGGCGCGGCGCGGAATGACCGACGCCCCGGTGTCCGTGGAATACTCGGGTTGTCGAACCAAGCTACTGGGCCCGCTTGGCGTACTCGAGGTGGCCGAAGACGCCGGTGAGACTGCCGAACTTGTACTCCGCAACCTCCTCCGGGTTCGCCACCAGCGTCGCCCGGACGTTGACGACGGGAATGGTGCGATAGGTGTCGTAGATGTCATCGCCCATTTTCTGGACGAGCTCGTGGCGCACCTGGGGGTCGGTCTCCTTCAGGAGCTTGTGGTACGTCTCGTCGTACAAGGGGCTTTCGATGTATGCGACGCCGCCTGTAGGCAGACCGGCCGCGTTGGTTTTGCCCCCGCCGGCGTAGTAATAGATCCGCGCGTTGGCGTTGATCTGGCGTATGGTCTGGCGCACCGGGAGGATGAAGTGGGCATCATGCTGGTCCCGGAAGGCGTCCAGCGCGCGGGCGAACTCCACTTCCACTAGCTTGACGTCGATGCCGATATCCTCGAAGGACTGGGCGACCGTCTGCGCCACCTCGATGGTTTCCGGCAGGCCGGGCAGGCTGGACTGCCACACCTCCAGGTAGAAGCGATTCTGGCCGTTATCACCCGGGAAGCCGGCCTCGTCCAGCAACTGCTTGGCGCGTTCCGGATCGTAGCCGTACTTCTCGTCGAACTCCTCCTCCCAGCGCGGGTTCCAGCCTTCCAGCGACTGGTGGAAAGTGGTGTTGTACATGGGCTCGCCGCGTCCCTTGAACAGTTCGTTGATGATCTGCTCCCGATCAATTGCCCGGTTGAGCGCCTCACGGACCTTGTTCCCCGTTTCACCGGGCGCGGCCCACGGCTCGGTTTCGGGATTCCAGTTGGCCTGGGTAACGTAATATTGTCCGAAAGGCAGGATGGTCAGGCCAACCGACGGCAGGGGACTTTCAAACAACTCCATGCCCTCGTCGATGGCCTGCTGGTGCAGGACCTTGGGCACGTCCACCATGTTGGCCTCGCCGGTGAGCAGCATGGCCAGGCGGGTCAGGTCCTCCGGGGACGTGGTGATCTTCAGGTGCTTGAACTCCGGATTGACGCGCCAGTGGTCGTAGGGGACGGCCTCGAACTCCGCCGTTTCCTTGAGGGTGCGCGACACGAACTGGTAGGCGCCGGTTCCGGCCGGGCCGGTCTCGAACATGGCGTCGCCTTCCTCGGCGTGCTGGGCCGAGCTGCGGACGGCGGCGCACGGGATAACCAGGATGTTGAACCACCAGTCCGCCACGTCCACCTGGGGCTCCGCCAGCCGCATGGTGAAGGTGTAGTCGTCGATCACGTCCATGTCGCCATTGGCGATCATCTCGGTCATGGAGTCGGCCCCCATGAACCGGGTTATGGCCGCCTTGCAGCCGGCCAGCGGGTCCGAGGTCTGCTGGTCAATGGTGAGGATCACGTCCTGCACCGTGAATTCGCCCCAGCCGGAATGGAACTGGATGCCCTCCTGGAGATGAAAAGTGTACTCGCTGGCGTCGGCGCTGATTTCCCACTCCCGGGCCAACTGGGGCAGGATGGTCGAAACACCGGTCTCCGGCGAGATGGTGGTGAGGTTTTCCCACATCGGACGCATGGGCAGCTGCCCGCCGCTGGTGGCCAACCAGGGCAGGTACGTATCCTGCGGCAGCGGCGTGACCACCAGGTGCAGGGCGGTTTCGACCTCCGCCTCCGCCGGCTCGGGTGTTGGGGCTGGCGCGGACGCTGCGGCCGCAGCAGCCGGCGCCGCGGTGGCCGCCGGCTGCACCGCTTCCTGGGCGGGCGCCTCCGAACCTCCGCACGCCACGATCACGATCAACGCTGCCAATACGCCCAGAGCAATAAACGTCCGCCGAACGCGCTGCATATCAATTAACGCCATACTCAAGCCTCCGAAGCGATGTTAATCGTTGCTTACGTACCATAGCGTCGACGATTGCGTCAAACATATGGGGGCGGTGTCTAACCGCCCCCATGCGTTGGGTCGTCGAGTGTCGCGGTGCGGTTACTTGGCCCGCTTGGCGTACTCCAGGTGGCCAAAGACGCCGGTGATGCTGCCGAAGATGTACTCGGACACCTCTTCAGGGTCTACCACCAGCGTGGAGCGGATGTTAACGATGGGGATGGAGCGGTAGGTGTCGTAGATGTCATCGCCCATGACCCGGGCCAGGCGGTTGCGCTCCTCCGGGTCGGTTTCCACAAGGAGACGGTCATAGGTGTCATCGTACAACTGGCCTTCCATGTACAGCGCGCCGCCCGTGGGCAATCCCGATGTGTCGCTCATCCGCCCACCACCGGCGTAATAGTAAATCCTGGTGTTGGCGTTGATGGGACGGATGGTCTGGCGAACGGGAAGGATGAAGTGGGCATCGTGCCGGTCGCGGAAAGCGTCCAGGGCGCGGGCGAACTCAACCTCCACCAGCTTCACGTCGATGCCGATGTCCTCAAAGGCCTGTGTCACCGTCTGGGAGACCTCGATTGTCTCGGGCAATCCGGGCAGGCTGCTCTGCCAGACCTCCAGGCTGAAGCGATTCTGGCCGTTGTCGCCGGGGAAGCCGGCCTGGTCGAGCAATTGCCTGGCCAGTTCCGGGTCATAGCCGTACTTGGCGTCGAACTCCTCCTCCCAGCGGGGGTTCCAGCCCTCCAGGGAGGGGTGGAAAATGGTGTTGTACATGGGTTCGCCGCGGCCTTTGAACAGCTCATTGATGATCTGTTCGCGGTTGATGGCCCGGTTCATGGCCTGGCGCACCAGGACGCCGGTTTCTCCCGGCGCGGCCCAAGGCTCGGTTTCAGGGTTCCAGTTGACCTCGGTGACGTAGTACTGGCCGAAGGGAATGATGGTGAGGCCAACGGTGGGCAGCGGGCTTTCGATGACCTCCATGCCCTCGTCGACGGCTTGCTGGTGCAGCACCTTGGGCACGTCAACCATGTTGGCCTCGCCCGTCAGCAGCATGGCCAGGCGGGTGAGGTCCTCGGGCGTGGTGCTGATGCGCAGGCGCTTGAACTCGGGGTTCACGCGCCAGTGGTCGTAGGGCACCGCCTCGTACTCGGCGTACTCTTTCAGTTCCCGGTTCACGAACTGGTAGGCGCCGGTGCCGGCCGGGCCCCTTTCAAACATGATGTCGCCCTCGGCGGCGTGTTGGGCCGAGCTGCGGACGGCCATGCAGCCGATCTGAAGGATGCTGAAATACCAGGAGGCCACATCCACCTGAGGCGAGGCCAGGTGCATCTTGAACGTATAGTCGTCGATTACCTCCATGTCGCCGTTTTCAATCATCGCCGTCATGGAATCGGCTCCCATGAATCGACTGAGATGCGCTTTGCAGCCGGCCAAGGGGTCGGACATCTGCTGGTCGGCGGTCAAGATCACGTCCTTGACGGTGAACTCGCCGTGGCCGAAATGGAACTGCACACCCTCCTGGAGGCGGAAGGTGTACACGCTGGCATCGGGACTGACCTCCCACTCGCGGGCAAGCTGGGGATAGACGTCCGAGACGCCCGTCTTGGGATCGATGGTGGTCAGGTTCTCCCACATGGGGCGGAAGACCAGGTGGCCGCTGCTGGTGGCCAGCCAGGGATAGAAGGTGTCCTGGGGGAGCGGGGTAACCGCCAAGTGGAGCAAGGCCTCGCTTTCGGACATGGCGGGCACTGCGGTTGCTTCGGGGACTGCGGTAGCGGCCACGCTGGCGGGCGCTGCGGCAGCAGGGACGGTGATTTCCTCCTGAGGAGCGGCCGCCTGGCCGCAGGCCCACACCGCAAGCAGGGCCAGGAACAACAGGAACAGTGGAATCGTGCGTAACGGTTTAGCTAATCGATGAACGGACATCGTCACACCTCCATCGCTTGTCGCCTGATCGCGCAGTGCGCGATCTCCATTGTTCCGTAAAACGTTATCAAATCTCATTTATGGTGTCAATAATCGTTATCATCAGATACGTTTGTGAAATAAAACACAACAAAAATGGGACGAAATTACGAATTCCGTCCCAAAAGGGTCGGGCGAATGCCGGAGTAGGCTTACTGGGCGCGCTTGGCGTACTCCAGGTGGCCGAAGACGCCGGTGAGGCTGCCGAACTTGTACTCCAGCACTTCCTCCGGATTCACCACCAGCGTCGAACGGATGTTGACGATGGGGATGGTGCGGTAGGTGTCGTAGATGTCATCGCCCATCTTCATGATGATTTCGTTGCGCACCTGCGGGTCGGTCTCGATGAGGAGCTGCTCGTAGGTGTCGTCGTAGAGCTGGTCCTCCATGTAGAGCACGCCGCCGTTGGGCAGACCGGTCTCCGGGTTGGTCTCGCCGGTGTAGTAGTAGATGCGCGCGTTGGCGTTGATCTGCCGGATGGTCTGGCGCACGGGGAGGATGAAATGGGCGTCGTGCCGGTCGCGGAAGGCGTCCAGCGCGCGGGCGAACTCCACCTCCACCAGCTTCACGTCGATGCCGATGTCCTGGAAGGACTGGGCGACGGTTTGCGACACCTCGATGGTCTCCGGCAAGCCGGGCAGGCTGGACTGGTAGACTTCCATGTAGAAGCGGTTCTGGCCGTTGTCGCCGGGGAATCCGGCCTCGTCGAGAAGCTGCTTGGACCGTTCGGGGTCGTAGCCGTACTTCTCGTCAAACTCCTCGGCCCAACGGGGGTTCCAGCCTTCCAGCGTGTCGTGGAAGATGGTGTTGTACATTGGCTCGCCGCGGCCCTTGAACAGCTCGTTGATGATCTGCTCGCGGTTGATGGCGCGGTTCAGTGCCTCGCGAACCAGGTTGCCGGTTTCGCCGGGAGCGTTCCAGGGCTCGGTGTCGGGGTTCCAGTTCACCTCGCTCTTGTAGTACTGGCCCAGGGGAAGGATGGTCAACCCGACGGAGGGCAGCGGGCTCTCGAAGACTTCCATGCCCTCGTCGATGGCCTGTGAGTGGAGAACCTTGGGGATGTCGACCATGTTGGCCTCGCCGGTGAGGAGCATGGCCAGGCGGGTCAGGTCCTCCGGCGCGGTGGTGATGCGCAGGCGCTTGAACTCGGGGTTGACGCGCCAGTGGTCATAAGGCACGGCCTCGTATTCGGTGTACTCCTTGAGCTCGCGGTTGACGAACTGGTAGCCGCCGGTGCCGGAGGGGGCGGTCTCGAACATGGCGTCGCCCTCGGCCTCATAATGGGCGGCGCTGCGCACGGCGGCGCAGGGAACGACCAGGATGTTGAACCACCAGTCGGCGACGTCCACCTGGGGCTGGGCCAGCGTCATCTTGAAGGTGTAGTCGTCGATGATCTCGGCGGCGCCGGAGTCGATCATTTCGGTCATGGAGTCGGTGCCCATGAAGCGCTTGAGGGGCGCCTTGCAGCCGGCCAGCGGGTCGGACATCTGCTGGTCGATGGTGAGCACCACGTCCTTGACGGTGAACTCGCCCCAGCCGTTGTGCATCTGAACACCTTCCTGGAGGCGGAAGGTGTACTCGGAGGCATCGGGGCTGACGTCCCACTCGCGGGCCAGCTGGGGCAGGATGGTGGAGACGCCGGTGTCGGGGGAGATGGTGGTCAGGTTCTCCCACATGGGTCGGAAGGGAAGGTGACCGCTGCTGGTGGCCAGCCAGGGGAAGAAGGTGTCCTGGGGCAGCGGGGTCACGGCCAGGTGGAGATAGCTATCCTCGTCGGCCATGGCCGGCATGGCGGTGGGTTCGGGAGCGGCGGTGGCGGCGGCCTGTGCGGGGGCCGCCGGGGCCGCGGTTGCAGCCGGGGCGGGCGCCTGTTGCGCCGGGGCTTCGGACCCTCCACAGGCCCAGATGGCTGCCAGGGATAACAGCAGCACCAGGGCGACGATGATCTGTGACAAGCGAGCCGGGCGCAGCAAGCGAGCCGGACGGTAAATTGCCATAGGATTACCTCCTGCCGTTCGGTTGGAAACGGCTTCCCTTAAAATTGAAGCCGTTTCATTTCCCGGCAGACAGTATCATCGTCGATTTGCGATGTCAATTATCATGGACCTTGATATTATGGCGCACTGAAAATCCGGCATACGGGGATTGTCAGAAGCAGGATTTGCGGGATTTGCGGATTATGGGGATTGGGAGCGTGCTGTGATGGGGAGATGTCGATCCTGCCCGATATTTGCCTGCGGGCGACTGGATTCCGGCTTGCGCCGGAATGACGGGTGGCCTTGCCAAGCCAGGCGCGATGATGAAAATGCCGCTTCGGCAACGAGCGATACCCTTCACCCAACCCTCTCCCACAAGGGGAAAGGGCTATTTACAGGTGTACGGGGATGGTGTCGGGGAATTTGACGTGGAAGACGCTTTCGAGGGCGCGCTTCCAGAGGGGCGACAGCTCGATGGATGAAGGGTCGCCTCGGAGGGTCAGGTCGGCCGGATGACAGGGGCAGGGACCGGGAGTGAGGCCGCGGGCGTAGAAGTTGTGGTGATCGGGGAGCCGGGCCAGCGGTGACCGGGACAAGCCGTGGGCCTCGGCGATCTCCTTATATTCAGGCAGAGCCATGATCTCCATCATCGACCGGGGAACGGGGCGCGACGGAGGTTTCGGCGGACGGCGGCCGCGGCCGGTGACCGGTCGGCCGGCGAGGGCGCCCTCAATGGAGCGGATCAACGCGGACACGCGGTTGCGGGCCTGTCGGCACAGGCGTTGGGCCTCGTCGGGGTCGGCCGCGGCCAGGAGCCGGGGCATATCGTAGATCCGGCGGAAGATGCGGACACCGCCGTTGGAGATGTGGCCATCCCTCGCCAGGATGAGCAGGAAATTGGTCAACCGACGACGGGTGGGCCGGCGCACGTGGTCCCAATGAACCACCGCGGCGGTGGCGGAGTGGGAGGCCGCCCGGGCCAGGGCGTTGGCGGCGCGGTGATAGTCGCCGGCGTAGAGGTCGGACCGGGCCAGGGACAGAAAGCGCCGGGCCTGGGTCTGGTGATGCTGGACGCTACCCATGATGATTGCCTCCGATGGGCTTGGGTGCGTCCCGGGGGGTTCGGGTTTTTACATCGATGCACAGGATTTACAGGATGGATTCCGGCTTTCGCCGGAATGACGGTCTCGTGAGATTGGGTTGGCGCAGGTGATTGGGGGTTGGTTTTTGCAGGCGATCTGTCGAATGGATGTTGATGACCAGGTTCCGGGAAGTGATCAGCCCTACGGCCGGAGGATTTGCGCTGGGTTTTTGGCTCTCATTTTCCATGGACACCGGGCACGAGCCTGGAGCATGGCGCGTTGTGGCGGACGCGGTGGCCGAGGGGACTGCTCCGATTAATCCGATCGAGGACAGTCTCCTGCGGATGCCGTTAGCGACTGGGATGCTGATGGGGTTGGCCGTATTTTCCGGGAACCTGGTCTGGGATGGGGATGGGGATGGTTTTCAATCACCTGCGGGCCACATGATAGCACGGACGTTCTCTTTTTGGCAAGGAGCGCTCTCGCGAGCCGCCAGTCTTGAAAGCAGGGCCGACATTTTACCGGGATAAACAGGATGAACGGGATGGACAGGATATTTTGATTTGACCAGGGTCGGGGTTTCAGGGGGATTGTGGTTGTTGGCTCGTGGGGTTCCCGTTGCACACTGCCGGAGCGTTCGTGAGATCGCTCATTGATAGCGGTGAACGATGGTCGCAACAACCATCACCATCAGCAGAACAAAGAGCTCCACCAACATAGCGAGTAGACGGCGTTCCACCAACGGACGTTCTCTTTTTGGCAAGGAGCGCTCTCGCGAGCCGCCAGTCTTGAAAGCAGGTCCGAAATTTTACCGGGATAAACAGGATGAACGGGATGGACAGGATATTTTGATTTGGCCAGGGTCGGGGTTTCAGGGGGATTGTGGTTGTTGTTGCTTTGCACAAAAATCAGTTCCGGGGCGATTTTTGTGCAGGTTAGACCCGGAACTATGGTTGTCCGCTCGCTGTTGATGTAGTGCGCGAGAGTACTCGGGGCGGTGTCAATGCCGACTGTGGCGCTCGTCCCGTTGCAGTCGGCGGGGCGCGGGGGTGCTACCGCGACCTGACCAGTGTGAGCGTGGCGATCTGCCGCGGCTCGTCTGGTGTTACTGGAGCTGGCGCCGGGTTGGTCACCGGCCTGACAGTGCGATGATGCGGTCCGCTCTACGTACTTGAAAAGTGAGGACGTCGTCCGTGGGGTCGTGAGTCATCCGCAGGTCTTTGAGGATGTCCTGACCGAGGATGCAGGGCAAGCCGGCGAGGGCCTCCTGGGGCGTCGCTATCCAAATGTCCACATCGTAGTGGTAAACGGAGGCGCCGTCGGCGCTGGCAATGGCGATGGTCGCGGGTTCTGTGAAGCGCCTCGAGCTGCCGGTTGCGCCAGTGATGATGAAGGGGTTTTCCAGTTGCGCGTATGGGAAACTCGCAAAAGCCACGGGGTCGGGATGAATTCCGGTGGAGTCTGAACCGGTGTCGACCAGAAATCTGGCGTAGGCGTTGACCATGAGTCTGGGAATGAGGACCCGCACTTGGATGGTGGGTTGTCCGTTTGCAAACCAGCCTTGGATCATAGGACCATCACCCTGGGGTGTGGGTCCAGGAACTTGCTGGTGGCTGGCCCTTTGGGCGAGATCTCCCGAAGCTCCCGGGCTAGGGTGTACTGGTCCGGGGCGAACCTCAGCACCAGGTCGGTAGTCATGCCGGCCCAAAGGCCGGAGCGAGGGTTATCGACGGTCTGGAGCGCTGCTTCGAAGGCTTTGGAAATTCTTTCGAGCTCTCTGATGCCGGCGACGGTTTCGCGGGCATCTGCAATGGCGTCGTAGTCTGATGTTGGATGGTTTGCCATATCGCTCCTCCGGGAAGGATTGTGGGTCGGTTTCAGGGTATCTGACGGCAGTTCAGCGCGCAACGGTTTGCTATGGGTGTGCTGCCTTCCGGTCTCGTACCATGGTTTTGGAGTTCGATGACATTTACGATACAAGAGAGGTGTCAACCCTGCTGCATGATGGTAAGACTGGGGTGGATTCTGAGGCTTCGACTGAAGGTTTTTGTTCAGCACGGCGGCGCCAACTACCTAAAACCCTCATTTTTGTGCAAGGCCGGTTGTTGGCTCGTGGGGTTCCCGTTGCGCTCTGCGGGAGCGTCGGTGGGATCGCTCATTGATAGCGGTGAACGATGGTCGCAACAACCATCACCATAAGCAGAACAAAGAGCTCCACCAACATAGCGAGTAGACGGCGTTCTACCAACGGACGTTCTCTTTCTGGCAAGGAGCGCTCTCGCGAGTCGCCAGTCTTGAAAGCAGGGCCGAAATTTTACCGGGATAAACAGGATGAACGGGATGGACAGGATATTTTGATCTGACCAGGGTCGGGGTTTCAGGGGGATTAAGGAGCACGAAAAGCACAAAGCCCACCGGAACGCCGGCCAACGCGACAAGCGCCAGAACTGTCAATTTTTGCCTGCCGCCCAGGTGGGGGAGTTTCAGCACGTAGAGCAACGACGCACCGGTCGTGACGGCGATGATCAGCACGGATGCCAGATTGATTATGATCGACACACCTTCGCCGGCGGGATTGCCGCCCGCGCATCAAGCGCCGGGGGAGCCATGGCAGGTTTGGAGCGGCAGTGGCCGAGGAGGGAGGTCAGCGCCACAGTCCCTGGCGTCACAAATCCCATTCGGCGAAGGTTTGGACCCCCTTTTGTGGGGATTTGCGAAATTCCTGAAGCGCGGCAAGCCATTTTTCGACTGAATTTTTACTCTCGCCGGAGTTGTCGATACCTTCGATCAGGTCAGGGATGCGGACGTCCTCATTTAGGTCAGGCCAGTGAATTTCATCGGGCCGAGTTTCATAGCAGGCGCGTTCTTCCGGCGTCCCATGCCACAAGCGCGGGAATGTATCAGGGGTGAAGGGGCTAATTACTTCCCTGCCGTCGGATAGGGTGACGATGAACTGATCGTCGATTAGTCGCTGGGCCCTAAGCGTATCCACTTTCGCAAATCGTCAGAAGCAGGATTTGCGGGATTTTAGGATTAGCAGGATTGGGCAGTCTCCATTACGGAGCGGTTCCAATCCTGATAATCCCCAAATCTTGAAAATCCGGATTCTGACGTTTCCCAGCCGTAAACTGGGTACGCGTTAGGGTGGATTCCGGCTTTCGCCGGAATGACGGGAGAGGGCAAGGATGGCGGGTTGGGGTGACGGGATTGCCGCGCTGCGCTCGCAATGACAGAGTGGAGGAGGGGCAATGACAGAGGGAGGAGGGGCAATGACAGAGTGGAGGGGGATCGCCGGTCAGAACTCGGCGTTGCGGGGGGTGCGGGGGAAGGCGATGATGTCGCGGATGTTCTGCATGCCGGTGGCGAACTGGACGGTGCGCTCGAAGCCGAGACCGAAGCCGGCGTGGGGCGCGGTGCCGTAGCGTCGGAGGTCCAGATACCACCAGTAGGGGGCGTCGTCCAGGCCGGCCTCGGCCATGCGGCGCTGGAGGACGTCGAGGCGCTCCTCGCGCTGGCTGCCGCCGATGATCTCGCCGATGCGGGGGACGAGGACGTCCATTGCTCGGACGGTTTCACCCTGATCTCCCGTGCCGGGCGAGTTGAGGCGCATGTAGAAGGCTTTGATCGCGCTGGGGTAGTCGGTGACGATGACGGGCCGGCCGACCTTCTGCTCGGTGAGGTAGCGTTCGTGCTCGGACTGGAGGTCGGCGCCCCACTGGACTGGGTACTCGAAGGACTCGCCGGAGGATTGCAGGGCGGCAACGGCCTCGGTGTAGGTCATGCGCTCAAAGTCGGAGTTGGCGATGTCCTCCAGGGTCTGGATCAGTTCCTTATCGTAGAAGCGGTTGAAGAAGGCCATGTCCTCGGGGCAGGTCTCCAGGACGTGGGCGAAGATGCTGCGCAGGAAGTCCTCGGCAAGCTGGGCCAGGCCGTCCAGATCGCAGAAGGCGACCTCGGGCTCGACCATCCAGAACTCGGCCAGGTGGCGGGAGGTGTTGGAGTTTTCGGCGCGGAAGGTGGGGCCGAAGGTGTAGACGTCGGACATGGACTGGGCGAAGATCTCGGCCTCGAGCTGGCCGCTGACGGTGAGGAAGGCGGGGCGGCCGAAGAAGTCGGCGTCGTTGTCCACACTGCCACCGGCCAGAGGCAGGTTGTTCAGGTCCAGGGTGGTGGCGCGGAACATGGCGCCGGCGCCCTCGGCGTCGCTGGCGGTGATGATGGGGGTCTGGACGTAGAGGAAGCCTCGCTCCTGGAAGAACTTGTGGATGCCGAAGGCCATGGCGTTGCGGACGCGGGCGACGGCGCCGAAGGTGTTGGTGCGGGGGCGCAGGTGGGCCAACTCGCGCAAGAACTCCAGGGTGTGGCGCTTCTTCTGGAGGGGGTATTCCTCGGGGTCCGCGCCGCCGAGGAGCTCGAGGCCGGTTGCGGAGATCTCGTATTTCTGGCCGCGGCCGGGGGAGTCCTGGAGGCTGCCGTCGGCGCTGACGCTGCACCCGGTGGTCAGGGCGTTGACCAGGGAGTAGTCGGGACAATTGGCGTCGACGACGATCTGGAGGTCGGCCAGGGTGGAGCCGTCGTTGATCTGCACGAAGGCGACGCCGCCGGAGGAGCGGACGGTCTTCACCCAGCCCTTGACGTTGACCGGGCCGGTGATGTCGCCGGAACTTTCGGCGGAGAGGAGGTCTTTGATGCGGGTGCGTTGGGCAGGCATGGCGGGCCTCCGGGGGAGTGGGGGTTATGGGGCGGATTTTAGCATAGGGTCGTTTTAATGTCGGGGGACAGAGAAGTTCGATCGGTCGCATCATTAGCACACGATGGCATATGGTGGTGCATGGCGGCGCATGGTGACGTATAATGATGCAGGAGTGGAGGATGCTGTCGGCCGGCGGTCGAGTCTGCGGCAAGCAGTGCGCTTCCGTTGAGGTCCACCGGAAATCGGACTGGCGACAGGTTCAGAGGCAGTACTGACCTGTACGTTGGGGTCAATGGGCATCCTCAACCGATGAAAAGCCCCGGACTGCCCCGGGGTCTTTGCTATGAGTTGGGGAGTTCAACAAATCCCCATCCATAGAAGTCGTCCTGCGGGCTCCGGTAGAGCTTCGGCTCAACCAGTAGATCCCAGGCTCGATTAGGCTGATCCGGACTGATGATGTGCCGTCCGATAGGGTGGGCAGTGCGGTCAGCGATCTGCAATCCGGAGTCGTTCCAGCTCTTGAGCGCGAAAACAAGCTCAAAGCAATTCAGTGGCTTGGACAACGCATTTTCGCCGGCGCAGATGCGTTGGAATGTTCTCTGGAGGAGACGGTTTTCCGTTTTCCCTCTGGATTCGATTGTCACTTTGGTCAGCAGTTCTTGTTGACGACGGTCCGACAGGAAATCGTGGGTCCGCTCGATGCAGAGCCGCAGGGCGTCCCCGTACAGATCAGGCCGTGTTGTGTGTTCGGACTGCCAGCGGCGCTTGTCAATTGCCGTCGGGATGATGGTGAAATTCAATCCACTCATCAGTTGATTCAAGCCTAGCTCGAAGTCAGCCTGTTTCTGTGAGTCTCCGCCAAAGTCGAAGGGTGGAAGATGGAGGCGGATCCGGTTCCAATGCAGCACAATCTGGTCGTGACCGAAATGCTTTATCTTGAACGCCCGTAGGTCGGGAACTACTTTGTTCGCGTACTCTTCCCTATCAAAGACGCAGAAATTTAGTAAGAACACCGGGTAGTTAGGATCGATATTGTGGACTTCGGTGTCCCCACTTTCATCAGCAAAAATTATGAAGTCGCTGTATTCCAATCTACGATACTGCATAGGGCACTATAATCGTCTGCTCGATTCCGTCCTCAGATCCCCGGCCGCTCCCGGTGCCACTGCGTTGCCTGCTGGTAGGCGTGGGCGATGTTGAGTAGGTTGGGTTCGGAGAGGTGGGGGCCGATCAGCTGGAGGCCGACAGGCAGGCCCTGATCGGAATTGGAGCGCGCGAAGCCGCAGGGGACGGACATGGCGGGGAGGCCGGCCATGTTGACGGGGAGGGTGTAGACGTCCACCAGGTACATGCGGACGGGGTCGTCGGCGCGGTCGCCGATGGGGAAGGCGACCACCGGGGAGACGGGGGCGGCTAGGGCGTCGACCTCCTGGAAGACGCGGGCGAAGTCCTGGCGTATGAGGGTGCGCACCTGCTGGGCCTTGTGGTAGTAGGCGTCGTAGTAGCCGGAGGACAGGGCGAAGGCGCCCAGCATGATGCGACGCTTGACCTCGGGGCCGAACCCCTGGCCTCGCGTCTCCTCCAGCGCGTCCCACATTGACTCTGCGTCGCGGTCGGAAAAGCCGTACTTCACGCCGTCATACCTGGCGAGGTTCGCCGAGCACTCTGACGGCGCGAGTATGTAGTAGACGGAGAGCGCGTAGGACGTATGCGGCAGCGACGTCTCCGCAACCTCTGCTCCGAGTTCTTCCAGCAGTGCTATGGAG
>DAOUHZ010000026.1:0-10215 GCA_034428455.1 Dehalococcoidia bacterium | reverse complement strand
AGCAAGGTGGGACTGGGAGCCTGCTATCACCGATTGCGTCAGCGGGGCAAGCCCGGGAAGGTGGCGCTGGTGGCCATCATGCGGAAACTACTGCTGCAACTCAACGCCGTAGCCCGCCGGGGCACCCCGTGGCAACCCGATCCCCAACCCACCGCCTGAAACACCCTTGACACCCAACACAGATACTGCGAGGAGCGCGGCAATCTCGTTGGGGCCAGGATCGTAACTACGCCAGCGGGATTGCCACGTCGCTGCGCTCATCGCAATGACAACCGGGTGGGGGCTATGGCGTCCTCGCCATGACGGTTCGGTTACCAGGTGAGGCGTCGCCGGTGGACCAGCAGCGCCACTCCGATGACGGCGATCAAGAACCCCACCAAAATCGTGAGGCCGGGCAGCACCGGCACGCCAGCGTAGGACCAGGAGTTGATGTAGCTGCGTGGGGTGGGCGCCGGAGTCAACCTCAGTTCCTCGGCGTCGGGTATGGTCAGGTCGGTGGTTACCGCGCCCGCGCTTCCGCCCGATGCCGAAAGACCGCGCGACGGCACCGGCAACTTGTGGAAGCTGAGGTGCAGCTCGCGAGTCTGGCCATCGCCGGTGAACAGCCATGACTGCACGGCGGACACGCGGTAGTTGTGCCCAACCAGCCAGAAGGTGATGACGTCGGCGTCGGGCAGGGCGCTGCGGTTGGCGGCGCCGGGATCGACCTTCAGGCTGCTGTAGCGCCCATCCTGGCCGATAGCCACGGGCTCGCTGATATAGCCCTCATCGCAGCCGCCGAGGCAGGCCACCAGGGAGACCCCGGTGGGCACGATCCGACTATCGGCGAAGGCGTGTCCCTCGAACGCCTGCCACCGGCCGCTCGTGTTGGACGCCGTGGCGTTGGCGGTGTCGTCGGGACCCGCGCCCAGGGCGGCCAGCATCGACCCCACCAGCAGCGCAGCCACAACCAGGGCCAGTGTCGTTTGCCGGAGCATCGTTGTCCCAAAGATCCCGCGCCCGGCGATCCGGGGGCGTAGCAGGTAGTTGCGTTTCATGTCCGTGCTCCCGTTGGTCCGCATCAGTTATCCGCCGTGTATCGGCTCGTCGCCAGTCTCGTATGAGGCCAGGCTAATGCTAGCCGGCCTGGCGGGGAGGCGGCATCGGCGCGGGCGCGCGTTTTTGAACAATTTTTTGGATAACGCAAAGGCCCCCGCCGTTACCGACGGGGGCCGCTTTTCGGATCGTGGCTCGCCCTGGCGGGCGGGCGTGATCCGGGGCTTGCGTATGCCCAGGGGCTACGCGGTGGTGCGCCGCCCCATGATGATGGCCACGATCGCGATCACCACGGCCACGATGGCCACGATCAGCGCGATGATGCCCATGGAACCACCGGAACCGGCCGGGCCGATGGTGCCGGCGGGACCTTGCGGACCCGGAGGGCCCGGAGGGCCGGCGATGCCCTGCTCGCCCTGGGGACCCGGAGGGCCGGCGGCTCCGGCGGCTCCGTCACGGCCGTCGCGGCCGGCGGCGCCGTCCATTCCGTCAGCGCCGGCAGGTCCGGGGACGCCCGGAGGGCCGGCCGCGCCGGAGGGACCGGCGGGACCCATCTGCCCGTCCTGGCCAGCCAGGTCGGCGGACAGGTCCATGATCATGCGGTCGCCGCTCATCCAGGTGTACTCGTAGTCCACCATGCGCTCACCGATCATGAACGTGACCATGGCGGCGGAGTCCATGGGCTGCATCAACTGCAACTCGTAGTGGCCCCCCATCATGGTGGTGGTGGAACCGATCTTCTCGTCGCCGGCCATCGCGGTGACCATGGTCCCCTCGGGAACGGGGAGACCGTCGGCCATGGCGTAGCCGAATATGAAGGCGGGGGGCACGTTGGCCCGCGGCGCATCTCCCTGGGCCGCAACCAGGCCCAGGGGCAATGCGATCAGCAGGGCAATCAACGCCACCGCCGCCATCGCTCCAATTCTCTTCATCTCATTTGCTCCTGCTTGTGGGGGTAGGTTGTCCAGTGCGGTGTAGGGGCGAATGGCCATTCGCCCCTACGGGGTTTGCGTTGGACTACCAGACCTCCAGGTTCCAGCAGTCGTCGCCGCGGCAGGTGAGGTTGCGGGCCTTGTTGTTCAGGACCACGTCTTCAACGGTCTCGCTGACCAGGACCCAGTAAGCCTCGCCGTTGACCAGCTCGGACAGGGTGTTGAGGTCGGCGAACTCGGGGCGCGGGTCGTAGAAGGACCAGGTCTTGCCCACGTCGTCGAAGTGGAAGATGGCAACCAGGTTGTCACCCAGGGCTTCCACGGCGCCGGGCAGCTCGGCGGCGGGGCCGATCACGCCGGCTTCCGCCAGCACGCTCAGCTCACCGATGGCGATGGTGTCGTCCACCTCCAGCAGCACGCTGTAGGTGCCGGGGTCGATGCCGGGGATCAGCACGTCGTCCACGGTCACGCTGCCGGTGGCGTCGGTGCTGAAGTTGCCCACGGGGCGAACGTTGCGGCCGCCGATCTCCACACGGGCAACCTGCTGGTAGATGGGCATGCCGTCAACGGACAGGTTGATGTGGTCACCGGGCTGGCCCTCGGCGGGCTCGACGGTGATGATGGCGGCGGGAACTTCAAAGCTGCCCACCTTCACGATGTCGGTGCCCATTTCCGCGCGCACCTGGTTGGTGGACGGGATGGCCACGTTGGAGGCGACCCGGTGCTCGATGGTAAAGCGGCCGGCGCTGTCCGCGAAGGCGCTGTACCGGCGGGCGCGGTTGCCGTCGGTGATCCTGATGTCCACGGCGTCGGGATCGGCGCCATCGACGTTGTCGATGGGCCAGTTCTCGCCGGTGATGGTGATGATGTCCCGGGGGCCGGCCACGGAGGGGGTAACGCTGATGGACGGCTCAGGGATGATGATCACGGCGGAGCCGGAGAACCCGGCGTTGTCCTCCACCTTGATGGTGTGGGTGCCCGCGATGAGGGACGGGTTGCTGCCGCCTTCAGCGTCGGGGTGAGGCCACAGCACGACGGAGGCGACAAACTGGCCGGCGTTGGAAACTTCCACCTCACCGTCGTCCTCCGAGTCGTCGTGAACCCTGAGGGCAACACCATCGATGGTGATGTTCTCAACGTCGATGTGGTCGCCGCCGAAGCCGTCGCCGGTGATGGTGATCAGCTCGTTGGCCAGGGCCTCGGACTTGCTCAGGGTCAGGGCCGAGCCGGTGATGGTGATCTTGGTATCTTCGGTGACGCCTTTCGGGTCCTCTTTGAAAGGCGCGACGCCGCCCCACCGAGCGTCGATGCGGACGGTGCCTTCCAGGGCGCTGCCGCTGAGGCTGCCGGGCAGGTCGAAGGTGACAGTTCCGGAACCGTCTTTACCGATGTTGGTCGACTTGTCGCCGATACCGGTAACATCCTGACCGGCGATCTTCAGCTGGGTGAACCCGTTATTGGACTGTTGGGGGTAGTCCTGGGCGAACACGGTGACGGTGTCACCGGCGGCCGCCGAGGAGGGAACGATGCGTATGGAGGGCTCCAGCTTGAACTGTTCAACGTCGCTGACCGACGCGCGGCCTTCTCCATCAGCCATGCAGATGTAGTTATCATCGCCGGCCATGAAGGTCGGCACGGTCACCTCGAAGCTGACGGCGACCTTGTCGTCGCTGCCCACGGTGGCGATGCCTTCCCGCGAACCATCGCGAAGGACGGTGCCGCAAAGGAGCCTGCTGATGACGTGGTTGGACCTTGCCTTCTTGTCATCAGCGCTGAGCGCCTTGAAGTCGGCGTGGCCGCCACGGTCTCCGGCCGACGTATTGAGCATGTAGGTCATGGCCGAAGTGTCCAGATCGTAGTGGAAGCAGTACTCGTTGTTTTCCGAGTCCATGGCATCCTTCATCTGGGCACAGTTCAAAGTCTCCCAATGCGCCGCCATCTTGTAGCGCGCGTTGGGCAGATTCAGCACGTGGACGGCGGCGGAAGTGCCGTTGTTGAAGCCGGAGCCGGTTACGGTCAGCTCGTAGCCGCGGCTGTTGTCCTCGTCGTCCAGGCTGATCTTGCTGCGAATGATCAGGTCGTCATCCGTATTGTCACCAGGCGCGTCGGGAACGTCGTCGCCGGGCCCGACCACCGCGTAGCTCCACTTGTAGCCGTTCTCGTAGGTGTTGTCGCTGTCGTGGGCTTCGCTGGGGTTGTTGATGCCGGCGGCCTTGGTGATGACCAGTTCAAGGGTCTCACCCGCCATGGGGCCCTGGAACCCCTCGGCGTTGTCAACGTCCCTGGTGTCGAAGTCCGGCAGGAACACCTGGATGCTCCAGTCGTCGTCACCGCCGAAGTGGTCATCGTCGTCAATTTCCACGGCGTAGGTGGGGAAGACGCGACCGCCGTTGTTGGTGCGCTGGTTGTCCGAGCCGGGGACGATGAAGTACACGTCGTCCCGGTCGATGTCGTCGGGCAGCTTGTAGTCGTCTTCCAGGTAGAGAACGATGGAGCTGCCGTCGTCCAGTTCCACATCGTCGGGCAGTTCGGCGATGGTCAGCGTCAGCTTGATGTTGGCGCTGGCCGAAGTGCTGCTGCTGACGAGGTTGTCCATGGCCTCAGGGTCCGGCTCCGTGATCGTCGGCGGGGGCGTCGGCGTAACGTCGTTCGCGCACTTGGGGTGGTCGGCCGGAGTGCCCGCGTCATGCAAGCCCTTATAGGCATCGCTCTCGCCGGTACAGTGGCTGCCCTCAGGCCCACCGGGATGGGCCTCGGTCACCGCCGGGGTGCCTCCAAGCACTACGAAAGCGGCCAGGACGCCGACGATGGCGAGTGACAGCACCAGCGCCCCCGACCAGATGTGCTTTCTCGTTTTGTTACTCATTTGACTGAATCTCCTTGTGAGATTGTCGTTGCGTAGTGGTATCGGGGAACTCCGGGAATTCCCTCATCCCGTGAGGACGGAAACTCCCGGAGCTTTGCGGTCGGTTACTGCACGACAAGCTCGTCGTCAGCGACGCCGATCATGAGGTTGAAGTCAGCGTCAAACGCTGCCACCCCTACCAGGTAGGTGCCCGGCATCACGTTCGTGAACGTCGCGGTGCCGTCGGTCTGGGCCCTAGCGACATGGACCAGCGTAGTGCCCTGCAAGAGACCCGCCACGTGAGCGACGGCGTTCTCGCCGTTGGTCCAGGTCACGGTCACGCTGATGGCTCCGGGATCCTGGTCGTCAACCGTCGCCATGACCATAGTCGGCGCGGTCAGCTCGGTAACCACGGGCTCCACCGTTACCGTGAACATCTGCGTGGCGGTGTTGCCGAACATGCCGGTGGCCGTCACCGTGATGTCGGACGTGCCGGCCGCAACGGCGTTGATGGTCACCATGCCGGTGCTCTCGTCCACCATGGCGGTGGCGTAGTCTGGCATGGATGACGTCACCGAGTAGCTCATGGCGTCGGTGAAGTACCTCGACGCGTCGACGGTCTCCATATCATCGACGGTCAACATCTGCGCCGGGATGGTTCCGGAATCCATGACGTGGCCGTGCGCGCCCTCCATGACCGAGTACGTGACCACGTCAGTGGAAGGTCCGGAGCCCGCGCCGCTCTTGGCCTTGACCCGGTACTGGCGCATCTCGCCGTTGGCGATGTTTTCCGGCTCGTCATCATCAGTGTCGTAGGTGCGCAGGAAGTTGACATCACTACTGGGAATGGTTCTCCAATCCTCGTCCCAGGCGCTCCAGGCCGCGTCGGCGCTGTCCTTGGCCCGGCGAGCGATGACGTAGCCGGTGACCGAATCACCGTCAGGGTCGTCGGGAGCGTTCCACAGGATGTCGATACCCAGCTTCGCGGGATCGTCCTCGTTGGCGTCTCGGGCCGGCTGCACCGTCAGATCCAGCGGCATGCCGGGTGTGCCGGATTTGGCCGACGTACCTTTGACCGTAACAGCATTGCGTTCGTCGATCTCGTCAGGCTCGTCAGTGTCGGCCGTGAAGACCTTGTTGATCGCGAAGACCCTGAACCACCTGTCAGTCCCGGCGTCCAGTTTGCCGAGAGTGAACATGGTGTTGTCGGCTCCCATGACCTGCCTGACGCAGACATAAGCTGCATAATCAGTGGCCTCAGTCGCGGGATCTGGGATCTCGGCGCAGTCATCGGACATATGCGTGACAGGGTTAGCCGTTGCATTTGTGTCAGGGAATTCACTGTCCAGCCCGATTTCGACACGGTAGCCGGTGATGGGCTGCCCACCGTCTTCAGATGGCTTGGTCCATTCCAGCTTGATCATGGTGGGATCATCCGAGGACGTCTTCACGCCCCGAACTGCAGCCGGCTTCGCCGCCGCTTTTGTGCTGCCCCTGAAGACCACAGGAGGGCCGTATGCACCGTTTCTCAATGGGAACAAACGGTATGCGTAGTCGTTTGCCGTTTCAGCATCGGCAGCGGCGTCAGTGTCGGTATCGGGCTCCAGCCCCCGGTGGTTGTAGGTGGACCGGGTATACCCGGTGTTTTCCTGCAACGCCATCCAACTACCCTCTCCGGTAGTGGCACCGGCGGCACCTTTCCTGACGTCGATCAGGAAGCTGGTGTTCGCTACGTCAGTCCACTTGAGGTCGATCTGCCGCAGGAACTCGTTGTGCGATGCCGATTGACCCGCTACCACTGGTGGCGTTGTAACGGCAAGGATAGTATTGCCGGGAGTAGCGGGGTCGTCTATCGTACGTACCGTAACGATGTTGGACCAATCGCTGTCTTTGCTGCCGTTGTTGGCGCGAACCCGGTAGGAGAAGGAGTTGTTGCCGGCGATAGATTGCGTGTTTTGGGCAGATACGGCATCAGCGCCGGCACCAGCTTGATTATCGTTATTGGTTCCGATAGTCCCATCAGCGCTATCCCAAGCAGCGCTTCCCACCTTGGTGTCTATATCAAAGGTGCCAATTTCTTTACCGCCATTGTCAGCAGGCCAAGTCCAGAACAACTGAACCGCGGTGGTGCTGGTAGCCACTGCTCGCAGCGTCGGCTTGCTGGGCTTGCCTGGAGCATCCGTTTGAGGCACAGGCGCTACTGCTGTCGCTGCGGTAGAAACCCCCTTGCTGTTGACAGCGTAGACTTCGTACTTTCGGGCGGTGTCGGCCCGGAGGTCTTTATGCATAAACCCGACTTTGACGCTGCCGTCCTCTGGAGCGCGAAGGACGATGGTGCCTCCGTTAGCATTCTCAGTTATGGTCACGATACCAGCGGCGGTGGTGGGAGGCGTGTTGTGCACGCAGGTACCAAGTGCTGGTAGATCTGCGGCCCTGGCCACTGTGACGACGCAATACCGGGTGATACTCGCTCCACCGTCGTCCTCAGGCGGGTACCACGAGAGGTCGATCTGATTCGGCCCCATGACCTTGCCGGTCAACATGCGCACCACACCAGGGCGTCCGGCATCATCAGTCATGGCCATGCTGTGGGCGGAGAGGTCGGAAGACGGGCCGGTACCGGCCGCGTTCACCGCAAAGACCCGGTAGTGGTAGGTCTTGTTGACTTTCAGTCCCATCATGTCGGTGTAGCTGGTGCCGTCGGTGTGCATCTCCACCAGGCGCATCCAGACGTCGCCGTTTTCGGACCGGTCGATGCGGTAGTACGAAATGGGTCCGCCGGACGACGGCGCCTTCCACTTCACATCGATGGTATCCCTGCCATCGGCCGTGGCCGTCACGTCCATGACGATGCCGGGCAGGTCCAAATCGTGGGCCTGCGTCCCGTTGGGGGTCAGCGCCACGAAAGCGGCCAGCGCGCCGACGACGGCGAAGACCGCCACCAGGGGCACTGACCAAATCAGCTTTCTCGTTTTTCTACTCATTTGACAAAATCTCCCTTCCGAGATTGTCCTCTGGGTAATTTGAGTTGTTCGGTGCGCCCTCGGCCCGTTGTGTCCGGGGCCTTCGTTCAAGTGTTGCCCGCGGGCGGGCAGGGGGCGGCTTTTGACAGGTAGTTGGGCTCACACCTCCTTGTGGCGAGGCCGTCTTTGGGGCTGGCGCTGGGTTCCTGTCCCGTATCAAGTACGGGATGACGTTCTTTCGCAGGAATGACGATTAGGTCGGCCGGCCGTGGGCGACGGCTGGATAGATTTCCAGATTTGGCTTGCCATTGTAGCGGCGTCAATATTACGGGAGTATTACGCAGCGGGGCGGGTTTGGGCGAATTTTTGAGAAAAGGCGGGGAGATTGCCACGTCGCTGCGCTCCTCGCAATGACAAACCCCGTGCCGCTGTCATTGCGAGCGCCTATCCACTTGTCATTGCGAGCGCAGCGCGGCAATCTCGCATGGATGGGCGGGATGGGGACTGTCAGAAGCAGGATTTACGGGATTTGGGGATTGGACAGGATTGGGAGATCTCCGCGGCGCAACGGCTCCAATCCGGCTAATCCGCAAATCCGGCTAATCCGGCTTCTGACGGTTCAGTATAATGAAGCGGCGAACCGCGGGGGACTGACTATTCGGGGAAGGGGGTAAGAGCAATGGAAACGGGCATGGTGGTACTGGCGTTGCTGATGGCGTTCACCGGGTTTGTGATGCTGGTGGGCGGCTTCAGTGCGATGATGTACATCCTCTGGCAACGGGGCAAAGAGAGCGAGGGACGCCGGGCGGCCGCGGCCGGCGGCAGCGAGGGGGAGCTGAACCAGCAATGAAGCACGATTTCCTCCCGCTGACAGTGATAATCACGCTGGCTGGCTTGGCGGCGCTGGGCGGCAGCGCCCTGGTGTGGCTGGCGGCGGTATCAGGTCCGGAGCCGACGCCGATGCAGCAGCAACTCGCCGAGCTGGCCGACTGGATAGTGAAAGGCGCGGTGGGGGCGTTGCTGGGGTTCGCCGGGGGGATTGGGCTGACGCGGCGGAACGGACGGTGAGCAGAATTGACGGGTCTGGCGGGGTGAGGGGTCACCAGAGATTATTGAAGTACATGGCCATTACTATCGCCAGGGTCGTACCGAACATCATCCCGGTCACGAAGCCCATGAATGCGTAGAGGACGGCGGGGTCAGCGAGAATGGCGGCCATGGCAACGTCTCCCGGTGGGGTAGGGAAGGAGTGGCGGGATTGTATCACGGAGGCCGATAGCGGCCTCACGCGTACCCACTTTACGTTGCAGGGTTGAAAAGGGACGGCCACTCCGGGTAAGGAATGAGTTACCAACCACCATTCCTGCCCGGGGAGGCCGACCATGCCATGGTATCACCAGATTGCCACCTTTCTGAACGACGCGTTGCCCCAACTTCGAGCCACTCGCCGCACCAATCTGGCCTTGCTCGCGGCGGCCATTCTCCAGCGGCGCACTCTGGCAATCTCGGTGTTGGCGCGAGCCTGGTGGGTTGAACTGCCCTATTCCCACCACCAACGTAAGAAGCGGCTGTTTCGGTTTCTGTCCAACACGCACTTTGACAGCGTGGCGGTGCAGACGGCGTTGTTGGCGCCCATCTGTCAGGCGGCCCAACTGCGTGGGCAGGTTCCGATCATGATTGACTGGTCGGACCTGGGTCAGGGACGCAACGGTTTGTTCGCGGCGGTCTGTTTCCGAGGTCGTGGTCTGCCCTTGCTCAGTTGGGTCGCCACGCCGGCCGAGCTGAACCCATCCCAGAACCGTGTGGAGGAGTTCTTCATCGGACGGCTGCTGCGCCACTTGCCCACTAATATCCGACCCCTGCTGTTGGCGGACCGCGGTTTCGGGCGGGCCAGCCTGATCCATATGGTGCGGCAGATGCCCCACCACACCGGCTACCCCGTGGACTACGTGATCCGTCTCAAGGGCGACGTGGTGGTACAGAGCGAGGCTGCCGACTATCGGGGCCGGTTGCGGGACTATCCCCTGCGCAAAGGCCGCATCCTGTTCTGGCCGCAAACCCTGTACCGCGCCGACGGCGCCGTGGTCATCAATCTGATCCTCTATTGGGCACGCGGACATCGGGAACCCTGGTATCTGGCGACCTCCCTGACCGACCCCCGACAGGCGGTGCGGATGTACCGGAAGCGGATGCAACCGGAACAGTATTTCAAGGACGGCAAGCAGCACTTTGGGCTGAACCGCAGCACCGTCACCACCACCCACCGGCTGCAACGGCTGCTGGTGGGATTGCTGCTGGCTTGCTGCCTGCTGATATTGGCGGGAGTGCGGGCCTCGCCAACTTTCCGACGTCAGGTCTGCTCCCGGGGCAAGCTGGCCATCCTGAACTTGGGCTACGAATACTACCTAGCCACCCCAGACCCACCGCCACAGCTCTTTAC
>DAOUHZ010000025.1:0-8646 GCA_034428455.1 Dehalococcoidia bacterium | reverse complement strand
ATTGGGACGACCTTACCATGGCGCAGAAGCGCCGGATTATCAACCAAATCAACGACACCCTGGCCCGCCTTGCCGTCGCCGAAAGCCTGCAGGTCGCGGCGCAACAGGGAATGTCGGTAAAGGTGGCCGCCGAAGCCTACTGCGACGCCCTGGACATGGCCCGGCGCATTACCACGCCGGAGCGGATACAGGCCGCCAAACCGTTAATCATGCCGCAGAGCATCACCACCGACGCCGCCAACCGGGTCATGCTGGTGGGCGCGCCGGTGATGGCCATGCCATCGGCGGCGGTCAAGGGCGGCCGCGGCAAGCCCCCGCCCAGAGCCAAATCAAAGGAGGCCGTTCCCATGGGCGGCAAGAAAAAGGCCCAGAGCAGGAAGGCTCACCCGTTCCTGTCCCGCAGGGAAATGCGCCGGTAGCCCGCCATGTTCGAGCCAACCGCAGCATTGAGAACGGCGGCCATCGCCCTGGTCGGCATTGCCGCCCTGATGTTCAGCATCGCCGCCAACGCCGAACTGCGCGCTTCGGTCGGCGGCGCGGACGTGGCCCGGGACGGCTTCTGCCGCATCGCCTGGCCAGACGGCAGGGAGTGGCTGATGACGGAATTGACCGTGCCCCTGGCCTCTGACCCCATCGTGCTTGCCGACGACGGCCACCGCCGTTGCGCCGCCCCCGGCGCAACCCAGGGGCAACTGTACCGGGTGACGCTGGCCAACGACAGCCGCGGCCAACCGTGCCAGCAGGAACTTGCCACCGACGGCAACTGCGGCAACGCCAGGGTGTCCGGAGGCTCGCTCACTGGTTTGGGTCTCGACCGGGGCATCGAGGGCGTGGCGATATGGACTGCGCTGGACGACGTGCAACGGACGCCGCTGGTGACCATGCTGGCGGGCCCGGTGTTCTTCCTGATGCCCGTGCTCCTGGTTTTCGGCTTCGGGCTGGCCGCTTGGCGTGAGTGGGGGGCCTAATTATGACGCTGGTGGGAATGGTGCTGCTGGAAGCGGTGTTGGCGCTGTCGCCCGTTTTGGGCGTAGGAACCGGCGCAATGTCGGTAATGCCATTCGCCGCGGTGTTGGCGGCGCTGGCCGTCCTGCTGGGCGCGGTCGCCGATTACTACCGCGACCGTTGGATTGAGACGCTGGCCTGGGCGCTGGGCACCCTCTGGTACTTGGGCCGGCTGTCCTACACCATGAACGCGGCGGCCTCGCTGAATACTGCGGATCTGGGCGTGGTGTGGGTCATTTTGTCGGCCTTCCTGGTGCTGGTGCTCCCCATGGGCCTGTTGCTGCTGCCGCTACTGTCGGCAATACGGGGAAAGGGCTAACAGCATGTGGAATCGCAACCGCATTGCCACCTGGTCCCTGCTGGGCGCAATTGCGCTGATTGGCGTGGCCATCCTGGTGGCACTAACCTTGTCCGATCGGAAACACGGCGCGACCACGACCAGCCGTCCCGAAGTCGAACCCTACGCCCAGCGCGACGCCTTCTCCGATCCGCTGCTGGCCGTGGCCCAATCCTCCACGTCCATCACGTCGGACGATTGGGGCTGGCTGTACGACGACGCCACCAGCACCTGCACCGGCCAGCAGACCCTGGCGGAACAGCAATCCAGTGAGACTTTTGCGCTGCGGGGCGGCTCCGACCTGGCCATCGGAACCGTGGGCAACGTGTCTTTGGCCCTGCCGGCGGAGTCGACGGCCTACGCATCGACCGTGATGACCATGGCCTGGGTCCAGGGGAACGGGGTGCAGGGCGAAGTAATCACCGTTCCCTATCTGCCCATCGAGGGACGGACGGACGGCAAGGCCACGGACCTGAACCTGTCCGGCGGGCTCTACATCCAAGCGCCGGCCGATTGGGAGTATCCCTACCTGGAGATCGATGCCAAGATCGAGATCGCGCCCATCACGGCCAACGACTGCTACGGGTTGGTGTCGGCCAGGTGGACCACGCCATTCGCCGCGGCGCTGTCTCCGGTGGTGAACACCGTCGCCGCTGCCACTCCCTTGCCGCCCACGTCCACGCCGGAACCCACCGCTACGCTGTTTCCGACGCCCGGGCCCTCGCCCACTCCGACCCGGATCCTCCTGCGGCCGCAGCTGGACGGCCAGCCGTCTCACGTCCTGAACCCGGTGGAGCAGACCGACGTGCGCACCGGCTACGTGGTGGCCGAGATGTACCAGGACGCGCTGTCCGGCGCTTATGGGGCCGACGGCCGATTGCAGAACTACTGGAGCTGCAATGCGATCACGAAGGCTTGCGAGGTTGACCTGGCCGTGGCCTCCCAACAGGGCATCGACATTCGGGAACGGGCGACCCCCTGGCCGACGTGGACGCCATTACCCACTACAACGCCGGTTATAGTGGCGGCCGTGCTGCCGGCGCAATTTCCGGCAGGAGCGACGCATGGCACACCGCCGCTGCTCAAAGACCGGATTATCATCGGAACGCCAACGCAGAAACCGACCAACACGCCAGCGCCAGCGCCACACTCCATCCCCGCCAACGTAAGGGTGACCGCCGCGCCCAATAACAATTATGGCGCGGCGGTCGCTTCGCAATATGTAAGAAAAGGCGACGGGCCGACACCCGTAACTATCACGGTGGACTACGATTTTTCCGCTCAAAACGGCGGAAACGGCTTCGCCTTCGGCGCGGGCCAAGCCAGCAGCAACCGTCTGGCCAAGACGGTGTGGGTTGGAGGGGAGACCGGCAACCAGTACGCGACCGGCGGAGAAACTTGCGATGGGACGGTGGAGTATGTCGTAAGCGGGGACATAGCCTCCACCCAACCCCCAATCCCGGACGCCTACGCCGATTGGGCAAGCGCCCCGTTCAGCGAAGCGACCGCCACTTTTACGGTCACTGCCTGTCCCAACAGCTCCGAATACTACGCGGGCAAGCTAATCCCAATTCATGCCGAACTGTTCCGTTGGTGGAACAACGCGAATTGGGTAAGGACCATAAACGCGTCGGCCACGTCCCCCGCCAAAACCTACATCCAAATCCTGGAGTACGACTCGCCCGGCCCCAACACCAATGCCGGCGACAACAATAATACCGGTGGCGGGCAGCCAACCCCCGCGCCCACTTTGCGAGTCCAGCCGCCGCAGCCGACGCCGCCTTTGGCCCAGGGCACGGTCTGGCGCGGCTGGGAAGGCCGGGCCTTGTCCATCATCCTGGACGGCACGGCCACGCTGAACGTTCCAGAGGGCGCGAACGTGTACGCCTGGGCGGAAGTGCTGGTAAAGCCCGAACCGACGCCGGACAACCCAACGCCGCCAACCTTCACGCTGGCCCGGTTGCCCGTTCCCTACGCCAACGGCGCGCTGCATTTGGCGTCGGCCAGCGGCCGCGTGGTGTTGCCCACCCACGCCCTGGAAATCGACACCGCCTACCGGGAGCTGCGCCTGCACATCCGCGTTGCGCCGGTTGAAGATTCCGAGGCATTGGCGCTGCGCTGGGAGCGGCAGGCGGCGGCCATCGTCAGCGCGCTGACGATGCAGCCCTTCGTGGACTGGCAACTGGCCCCGCCCACGCCCACGCCAGCCCCGCCTACCCCAACGCCGGCGAACACCCCGGTTCCGCCGCCGGACTTCCGGTACTACGCCCTGCTGCTGGACAACAACGAGGGAGTGCCAGGCAATTCAAACGAGACGGAGGGGGACGTCATCCGCGCCAAGGTGCTGAATTGCGATACCAGGGCATACTGCTGGCCCAGCGAGGAATCCGGCATCAAAATACCGGCGGCCAGCGCGGATAGTGATTGGCCGATACCGACGCCGGACCCTACGCCCACCCTGCCGCCGGGAGGAACGCGGGAACCGCGCACAACCCCGTTCTACTACCTGGTCTTCGTCGGCCCCTGGGAAACCGTGCAATCGGTAAGGCAGGCCCACAACCCCTTTGAGCTTAAAGATGCGTTTGACCCGCCCCTGCAGCTGCATCCCGATTGGGATCTGTACTATATCCTCACGACGCGCGACTGGACGGCCTCGCAGGATGCCGTCAGCGGCATCTGGACGGTGAAATGATGATTAGAAAACGCATAACATGGACGGGCCTTGCCGGGGCGGTAATCGTGCTGCTGGCGGTGCTGGCCGCCGCAATCACGGCGCAGCAGGTGGCCGGCCAATCCTCGGCCCATCGCGGGGTGCTGCCCCTGCTCTTTGAAGCCGCCTACGCCGGGGCCGGGATCGACAACCAGGCAATCGTCGGCGGCAACTGCAGGTACGGTCAGTTCTGGAGCGGCAACGTGGGCACCGGCAGTACCGTAATAGCCGATGCCCAGGGATGGCCTACCGGAGCCGACCGCCTGGAAATCAAGTGCATCCAGATAACCGACTCAGGCAGGGAGATTGACCGGAGCGTAGTCATCCCCCGAGACTCAGGCTCCTCCACTGCATTGCAGGACGGCTCCGTTACTCACCCCAAACTGGCAGCCGATGCAGTCGAGGGCGAGAACATCAAGCTGGGCACCATCCGGGGAGCGCATATCGCAACCGGAGCGATTACGGGCTTGCAGATACACGACAACACCCTGGACGCGGCCAAGTTCACCGATGGGAGCGTGAACAGCCGCATTGTCGCGGATCAAAGTCTCTTGGGGGAGGACCTGGCGCACAACACCATTACCTCGCGGGAGATTGAAACGGGCGGCATCCTTACCGAAAACTACGCCGATAGGAGCATTACAGCCGCCAAGCTTGCCCCCAACGTTGCAGTCTCGAATGCGATCCGGGGCTTTCGTTTGATGTGGCCGACCAATGATGGTCCCGACGTAAGTCAGAGCAACGCCGACATTCAGGTAAATCTGTTCCTAGCGGAACAGGGAGCCACAGAGCAGTTTCCCAATTTCAACCAGGAATACACCGCAAGGTGGAGCGACCATGTATATGGTGCGGAGGAAGATTACATCCTGTCTGCCGTCAGGACCGGCGCGACGGAAGGGCCGGGAACCACTTTTACCCTCCCGTCCGGGATTTACCGGGTTAAGTTCCAGGTTGAACTTTCAACGATCTCCGGGCAACTGAACACCGAACGCCATTTTGACATTCTGCTGGGGTTTGACAATACAACGGACGGGAATTTTCGGATCAGAGTCTCAAACGAAAACGGCTTCCAAGTCGCTACCAACGAAACTAATTCTCTCGGAAGGATAAGAACCATTCGTCCCGTCACCGACGCAAACCCAACATATGAGCTTGTCATCGATGACCTGGTAGTAAAGCAGCCGCAGTCGGGCGAGAGTTTTCTAATTGAGCTGGACCGTGGCGCAATTGATGCGTTCAGCGCAAATCATCAAGTTCGCGTTGAACGAATCACCGGCGAGCTTTGGCGCAAGGGATAAAATCAGATGCCCCTGATGAGAGTGAAACGTATGCGGCCGCGCCTGCGGATTTGGTGGTGGCGCGTTCAGGAGCTTTGGTCGCCGTCCCAACCCTGCCCTTACTGCAACCGCCTTTGGTATTCTGGCTGCACTCACTGAGGGAGATATTGCCATGACGAACCAGATCGATGACAACCTGGAGCCGTTCCACGTCCTGATCGTGGTGGTGGCTCTAGCCTGCCTGGCGGTGCTAGGCACAGCGTTCCACGGTGCTTTTATTGCGGAGGGGGCATCCTGCTCTCCTGCAAAGGTCAGCAGCCTGCCCTACGCCTCGGCCAACGCTTCCTGGGCAGCGGATGATTGCGTCTCCCAGCGCCGAGCGGACAGCAAGGCCGACTACTACGCCTTTTCCATCGACGGGCTGCAGCAGGTGGACATCAGCCTGACTTCCAAGGAGAGCGGCGCGCTTTACCTGGTGAACGGCGACGGCCAGCTGGTCGATTCCGCCAAGCACGACGGATTCCAGCGCAGCGTGGTCAGCATCCGGCCCAACCTGGGGCCGGGCACCTACACGCTGGAGGTCGCTACGGTCCACCCGAACCGTACCGGCGATTACTCCTTGACCATCACCGCAGTGGCGCCCCGGGCGTCCATCGTTCCCGATCCGGCCAAAATCAAGTTCAAGCCCAACGGCAAGTGGCACACCTTCAGCGTCGATGCCAACGTTCCGGTGGAAGTCCTGGTGAACCCCGCCGGCGCAAAGGAACGTTTGGAAATCGCCACCAAGCTGCCTCCCCGCACCTTCTGTCCGCCGGAGGCCAACGACGACGCCCAGCGTTCCGATGGCCAGAGGTTTTACCTGGCCGCCTGCGCCCCCGGAACCGGCGTGATCGAGGTTCGGGCCGCCCAGGGCGGCGGACTGCTGGCCAAGTATTCCATCCCCATCAAGGGACTGCACTCCGGAACCTACGCCGTGCTGTCTCCCAACCCGTCCAAGACGGGATTCAAGCCCAACGGCAAGTGGAGCGCCTTCAAGGTCGCAAGCGACGTGGACGTTGAAATCAAGGCCAACCCCACCGGCGAGACGCCGATCCTGGAACTCACCACCAGCACCAACTCCGGCAACCATTGCTCGGACGGGGCCGAGATCGGCGACAACGCCGACGCCGGCGACGGCGACACCATCTATCTGATGCCCTGCCAAGCCGGAACCGGAACGGTGAGCATCTACCGTCGATTCGACAGCAAGCTGCTGGCCACCTACACCATCAAGGTCAAGGAGACGCCGCCCAAAGCGTCCATGAGCGTCAACCCCAGCACGGCCACCTTCGTGGCCGATGGTACATGGCAATCTTTCACCATCGACAGCAACGTGGACGTGGAAATCGTGGTCAATCCGCCGGGCAGCCAGCAGGTCATGGAAATCACCACAAGGGATACGCCGGCCAACTACTGCCACAATGGAGCGGAACCCAGCGACGACGTGGACGCCAGCAACGGCGATACCATCTACCTGGCCGCCTGTGACGCAGGCACGGGCACCGTCAACATCTACCGACAGTCGGACAAAAAGCTGCTGGCCACCTACACAATCAAGGTCGAGTACGCCGAGTGCAAGACGGTGACTGATTTTTATGCGTTGAGGCAAACCCCTCAAACCGTCTGGGCGTTTTGGAAGAATCCGACCGGCGGCGCGCCCGTAGTCAAAAGAATCCTTTGGATCCACGTGTGGGACGATTCTCTATCAACCTGGCGTCAGAAGACCCACATCACCGAACCGCCGCACAACACCGAGCTGTGGCATGGTCATGCCTTTGAAAATAAGCATTGGGCCTACCGAATGATTACCTACTGCAAGGACGACCGGGAGAGTTTGCCAACGCGGTGGTGGATAGTGGGTAGCCCGCCCAGCGACGTGGTGCAGGGTGCGTCCGGCGAGGAGCTTCCCACCCCCACGCCGACCCCGAAAAACGCTCCCACCCGCAGCGGCGGGGACATCGAAGAGCATCCGCCGTCGCCGCGATAAAACATCGCTGCTGCAAGCAGCAAACGGCCCCCCGACAAGGACTGAAACTGGCCGCATGACCGACGCGCCGGCAAATTACGAAAACCGCCGCTCTAGGGCGACGAAATCGCGTCACCGCGGATCTGCAGCTGGTGGGTGTTTACGACGAAATCCGCAATCTCAAAAGGCCGCCGCCCGGCTGACGAAATCCGCAATCCGGCCGGCGGTCGCGGTCCCCGCACAAACGGGTTTACGTAATGGGCGTTGTGCGAATCATCGCGCCCGACTTTTCCCGGGAAAAGTAAATCATGGACTTCCCTGACTGGCAAGGCGAAATCCAGCGCGGCGACTTCGGCCCCGACACCGGCCATTATCACGTCTACGTGGAACAGGACGGTTATATGGTGCCGTTCACCGGCTGGTACTCCTACCTGGACGATCAGCTTTGCTGGGCTACCCGCGACGGCGCATGGCGGTCGCTGGGCAGGTTCAGGGGCGCTGCCGCGGTGGTTGGCCAGACGCACTCCTGGTACGACTGCGAAGGCAACGATGACACGTTGGAAAAACACGGGTTGACGGGGCGGTAGTCCGGGGTACGCCGTGGCTTCCGTTGACCGCGGTTGTCCGATCAGGTAGGACAACTGGCGAGGAGGAAGGACCAAGCCTCTGCCCCATTGAAATGGGAACGATATACCTAACTAGCCAAGCCAATCCACGAATCCCGGTATTGGACGTGGGCTAGGATTGCCGCCGGGTCAACCAGCGGGACGTTACGGTTGATGGTGAACTTTCGGGCCGAGCCGGGAACATCCCGCCGGATGGTGAACTGCGACCCGTGCGGTTGCCAGGTGAAACAGTGCCGGCCGCTTTGCTTGTCTGTCCCGACCAGGTTCCGGTTACTGCGCTTGTTGGCTTGCACGAACTCCCAATCGTAATCGTCCGCGGCAAACCGTTGCAGGGATTCCTCAAACAGCACGAACTCTTTGGTCTGCATATTGCGGATGAACACGGCAACCCGCAGGTCTTCACACTCACCCAGGGCAATGTTGACACGCTGATTCCAGATTGCCAGAACCGCCCGCCCGGTTGCCGTTGGGTCGGCGTAGGGGTCAACGATGCCCAGCGAGTAATCCGGGGAATTGCGACCGGCTATCAGCCGTGCGGTACTGTGGGCGAACGGACGGTTGGACTTTATCGTCTTGCACGTCCAGGCGCAGCCGTTCCAGGTAGTGTCTCAGTTTGAAAATGAACAAATGCTTGCGTTTGTCAATACCTTTGCAGTATAACGGGTTTGCTGCAATAGGAGGTCGAT
>DAOUHZ010000024.1:0-14405 GCA_034428455.1 Dehalococcoidia bacterium | reverse complement strand
CAGGAAGCTCTGAAACCAGGCCAGCTTGCTCTTGCCGAAGAGTTCGATGTGGACCCAGGAATCGGCGCCGCAGATGGTGGCGCAAATGGCAATGGCCAGGATGTCCACAGCTTGTGGTGTCGGGTGCGTTCCACTCGGGGATCATCTAACTCGGCGAAGTGATCGAGAATGGTCGTCTTGGGTGCTTGTGCCATCTCCTCTTGCCTCCCAATCTTCAACAGATCACAGCACACTAGCACATTTCTAAAAATACAATTAAGACGCGATTGCCCTGCGCCGAGGCACGAAAACAAGACAACGGCATGACGTAGATGACAGCATTCAAACCTGCCGGCCGACATGCCCCGAGGACTTCCTCGGATTCAAACACCCCGTCGGTTCGTACGCCAACCTTTCCGTAGGGCAGCTACTCTCCGAGGTACGCAAAATCGTCGCCTGGGGCGTCACCTCGTTGAGTTGAGCCGCATACCGGTGCAGATAGCCGTGTTCGTCGATACACAGCGATCTGCCTTCCAGACGCCGGATGGCAGAGTTGATTGATCCCAAGGTCGCGGTGAACCTGGTACACAGGTGATCCCGCATCTGCTCAAGGTGCACCGGCCCCGGCGACGCCTCGAGCACGTGCAGGATCTCGCCGGCCAGGCTGGGACGGGAATGCCCGGCGCGCGTCGGGTCGGTGTGTCCCACGTCCCACTCCGCCAGGCCGTAGGTGGAACGACTGGTTCATTTGAAGCGGCGGCTGGACGGCAACGCGTTGCGCACCTGCATGAAGCTGTACCTCCGGGAGTGCCCGTCAGCCTGGGCCTCGGCCGTGGCCGCCTCCGCTAACTCGCCGATGGTCATGCAGCGGCCAGCCTCTTGGAGGGCTCGGGCCATGTAGTGACGTATCAGCTGCGGGTCCCGGCGATATCCCGTTCCCCAATCTCGCCCGAGGTGGTACCGGCCGGTTTCCGGGTCGGGCGCCACGCCGGCCACCGCCAACAGGTGCAACTCCAAGTCCAGCTGAGGCCACTCCGCCAGCACCGGGTCCAATGCGGTCAGGGCCTCGCTCACCTCCTGAGGCGACAGGGGCGTCGTAGCCTCCCAGAGAGCCCGTTCAACCTCGGGATACACCCGATTCAGGCCCGGCCGGTTATGCCGCGGCGCCGGCAGCAGCGCCCACGCCACGTTGAGCCAAGGGCATTGTGCCGGATCCAGCACTGACAGATTGATCAGCTGCTGGGCGAACCGGTCCGCCTGAGTGGAGCGGCATCTCCTGAAACGGTATGCCAGCTCCAGTCCCGCCCTTTCCGCCCAGCTATCCAGCGAGCAGACCGCCCGACCGATGGGGCCCTCGAGGTATTCATCAACAGACCAGACGGCCTCGAAGTGTTGGTTCACTATCTGCCGGATGCGCTCTTTGCTGACCCCATGGACCGCGGCCAGTTCCGCCATGGTGCTGCAGCTGGTGGCGTAGTCGAATACAACCTGCCCGTCGCGGGGCTCCAGCCGGTCCAGTGCGGCCAGCCACGCCTCGATGAAGGCGGACAGGTGCTCAAATACCGGGGAATCCATGAACAGGCTACCCGGCGGCCGTCGCCAGTGGGTCAGTGCGGACCGGTAACCAGCCCACGCCGGTCGGTGCGGCTGCAACAGCCCACGGCAGGCACCCGGGCCCGCGCCGCCAACGCCGTGACGACCTGCTGGTCGGTGTGGACATTCGGCCCCGACCGGTTGGCCAGGGCGGTGCGGCATGACCCCAGTCCACCCCTCCCAGGGTGATGAGCCGAGGCCGAGTCATGGCCCGAACAGGAGGCGGCCCGGAAGTATTGGGGCGCGCCTTTCCAGAGGGCCGGCTCATCTGCCGCACCGCGTCGATTGCGACGGCGGGCAGCAGATCAGGCTCCAACCCGAGGCGCCCCGGATGGAACGGCCCGAAATCGGGAACGCCGCGAACCCAAGCAATCACGACCCGTCCACGGGCCGGGACATCCCTCCTCTCCAGCATGTGATCTACGCCCTCCTTCGTTGTCGGCGCCGGTCGGCGGCCGCCCCCGTCAGTCGTTGTCCCGCGCCTCCACCCGGACGCTGGGGCCGCTGACCTCTATGCCGCCCACCTCGATGCGGTGCTCCAGGATGGTGATCTCGTTCTCCGAGTCGTCGTCTTCATCCGCCCGCAGCGTGAAGGTGAAGCCGCGGTTCCAGTTCTCCCGGTCGAACATGAAGCTATATTCGTTGGAATACTCCAGCATGACCTCATGCGAACCTTCCATAGAGTAGTCCAGCCGCACGGTCTCGCCTTCCTTCGGGGCCTTGCTCAGCCGCACCGTGTAGCTGGCCTCGCCGCCCTCGTTGACCGTGAGCGACGTCGTGCTGAGCCGCACCTGCAAGTCCTCGGTCACGCCTTCCGTTTCCGCGTCGTCCCGGGCCGCCGGCAGGAGCGCCGTGACCACGGCCCAATCGCCATCGCCGTAGGATGTCTCCGTGCGCACCCGGAACTGGTAGAACTCCCCCGGGGTCAGGCCGGAGAACGACGCCGACCTCGCCCCCGCGGGCGCCACGCGGCACTTGTTCGGGGGCCACAGGTTCCTCTCCCGCAGGCTGTACTCGCAAGCGTAGTCGAAGGGCCACATCTCGTACACGTAGTTCGTCACCGGACGGCCACCGTCGTCCGCCGGCGGGTCCCAACCAATGGTCACCCCGGTCGGGCTCACGCTGCTCAGGCGCAGCAGCGGAGGATCCGGCGGACCCGCCGACTCCCCCTTGGTCCGCGCGTGTTTCTCGTGGGACACCTCGCCTCGGCCCACGTTGCTGTTGGCCGACACCCGGTAGGAGTAGTACTCTCCCGACCACAGGTTCCGGTCGGTGTGGGTCGTCACCGACGCCCCCACGGTGGCGATGGTCTTCCACGTGCTGTCGTCACCCCCCGCCTCGTTGCGCTCCACTCGGTAGCCGGTGATGCGCGATCCGTTGGCCTTCGGAACCGTCCAGTTCAGCGTGATCGTGCTCTCCGTCGACTCCCCGAAACTCAGCTCCGGCATGTACGGCGGCCGGGCCGGGACCGTGACGCTGCGCACCGCCGACCAGGCGCTCTCCCCATTCTGGTTCACCGCGCGCACCCGGTAGCGGTGCGTCTCGCCGGGGCCGAAGTAATCCTGGTGCACGTATTCCGTCTCGTCAGGCGGTATCAGCCCGTCCAGAAACGCCCAGGAGTCGTCGTCCCTGCGGTGCTCCAACTGGTAGGACGTGATCTCCGAGCCGCCGTCGCCGGGCTTGTTCCAGGTCAGCGTGACCGCCCATTCGCTCTCGTCGTCTCACCGGCCGGCGCGGGCGTTCAGGCTGGGACGCGACGGCACCCCCGCCAGGGCCGTCGTCGCCTCCGCCGGGAAGGACCAGTCCCCGCAGCCCGCGCGGTTGCACGCCCGCAGCTGGTAGTACCGCGTGCTGCCCGGCCTCAGCCCGGAGTGGGTGTACGACCGCGCCGTCGCCGACGGACTGGCCAGCCGCGAGAACCCGCTGTAATGGCCGTCGACCGGGTCGGTGGACGACACCTCCAGCTCGTAGCGCTGCACCGTGTCGTAGACGTCGTGCCCCGGCGGCTCCCACTCGACGTATATGGCGTTGGGGCCGTCCGCCCCGGCCGCGATATAGTCCGGCCGACCCGGCGGCGTTATCGCCGTGACCTCGTTGCTCCACCGGCCCACGCTCTCGTCGGCCCACGCCCGGACCCGGTAGCTCCGCACCGCGCCGAAGGGCAACTCCCGGTCCTCGTACTCCGTGGTATCCGCATCCAGCTCGGCCAGCGGCAGCCACTCGTCCCCGTCCAGGTACTGCAACTCGTAGCCGGTGACCGCGTTCTGCTGGTTCGACGGCTCGGTCCAGGTCAGCCGGACGATGTGCTCCGTGGTGGTGTGCGCCCGCAACACGGGCGCCCCCAGCCCGCCCCGCTGCGCGGAGGCCACCACGTCGATCACCTCCGACCACGGCCCCGCCCGGCCGTCCGCGTTCACCGCCCGCACCCGGTACGGCCGCATCTGGCCGCCAGCCCCGAAGTCGGTGTACTCGGCGGCGTCCTCCACCTTGGCTATCGTCTCCCACGGGCCCTGCCAACGCTGCACCTCGTAGTATTGCACCGGCAAACCGTACAGCAGGTGGGCCACCGCATCCCAGGTCAGCGTGATGCTGCCGCCATGGTTGAGCTTCGCCTGGAGATTCTGGGGCGGCTGCGGCTCCCCGGATTCCTCGGACTGCGCCATGAAGGCGTTGCGCGACCAGGGGCCGGCCACCCCGGCCTCGTTCACCGCCCGCACCCGGTAGCCCCGGCGACCGGTGGGCGCCGCGTCCCAGTACTCGTTCCCGATCTCCACGTCCCTCAGCTTAGTCCATACGCTGCTGCCCAGCCCCTGCACCTCATAGCCCGCCACCGGGAGGCCGTACAGATGCTCCACCTCGTCCCACATCACCGTGGTGGTTCCCGTCTCTGTTCTGGGGTTGCCCGGCGCACCCGGCCCGCCGCCGCCGGTTCCCTTCACCGCCGTAATCTTGGCCGTGTTGTTGGCGGGTGGGTCGTACACCGTGCCGGTGTGCCAGCCGTCGCATTCGGGCTCAGTGCGGTCATTTATGACATCGTCATCTTCTGAGGCGCAGATGTTTGCGGTCCAGGTGTGAGGATCCGTTAAGGCCTCGCACTCAGCCTGAGTGTCGTGAGTCGCCGACGTGTTGACCGTCTGGTCTGAGTCCTTGACGCAGACGGCCGTGTGCCAGATGTCCGTGGTCTTCGCATCAGCCTTGCAGTCCGCGCGGTTGTTATGCGCCAAGGTGTTGCGGTCACTGGCGATGCAGACGGTGTAGGCATTGTCCGTCAGGCCGATGGTCGCCGTGGCCGGCTCGTCGGGCGCGCCCCCGCCATCCTTCAGGATCAGCGTCAGCGTCGCTGCCTCCGGTTTGCCCGAGGAGCGCCGGTAGTCCCGCGACTTCAACCCCGGCAGCGTCCACACATCGCTGGCGAAGGTTCCCTCGCTGGCGACGGCACTCTCCACTAGCGCGCCCTCTGGCAGCTCAATCTTGACCTGAGCGTCAGCAGTATTGTCCGGCCCGTTGTTGGCGGCGACTACCGTCAGCGCGTTCCGGTCGGAAGCGACTTGAGGGCTCGCGCCGCCGGCAACGCTCAGGTCTGCGAACGGGCCAACGTGGAAGGTGTAGGTTTCGGTGTCCGTGTGATTAGTTGCAGCAGTGTTGTCATCCCCGTCGTCATCATATGCGAAGGTAATTGCCACCGTTAGAAAGTACGTGCCCAGAGCGCTGAATTCAATGTATCTTTCCTCCCGCCATCCCCCAACCGCCTCGTTACTATTCCCCAGGTACATATCGTAATCCATCAACAATGTCGGCGCAGTAGCATCATTGGGATCTACGTCATTTCCCCAAAACAGTTCATCAAGCGGGTTCCTCCCGCGCCAACCCTTGATCTGACCCAGGGGATTACCCTGATCGTCCGTTGGAACAACCGCCGTTACCTGGATATGGCCGGTGTGCCAGTTGGCCCACACTGTATGATCAGTCCCCCAATTGGCAGCGGGTGAACTCTCGGCATCGGTGGGCTTGTAGTTCAAGAGCCTGTTGTTCACAGCTATAACTGCACCTGGCCTGTCCCGGTCACCAGGCAAGCAACTGGGATTAAGAACTTGACAACTCCCCCAGTTCTCGAAGCCCGTTGACCACACCAACTCCCCCGACCTGCTTTCAGCCCTCCCGCCTGGGTCAGGGACATGCACCACCACCTGACTGGGCTGCAATATCCCGAAATCGTCCGCAGCTGTGCCGGCCAACACCACCAATTGCAGGTCATCATTCGTCGTCGCGGCACCATCATCCTTCTGGTCGCACGGCGCCGCGGACTTTCCGACGCAGTCGTACCACGTGAACAAGTCAACTGTTCCGCTGACGAGCACTTCGAGTTCTCCTTCAGGCGCGGGGCCGAAGCATACCTTGCCCATGTTGTCGGTGATGTCGTCCAGAAACTCACCGAACCCGGCGACCGGTTGGGCCATAATGGTCGCGGCGACGCATAGAGGAGCCGTTGAGGACGCGCCAGAGGTCACGCGCACGGGCAGCGTCATCCGGAATTCCACGCCATCCAACGTCTGACCGATGTTGAACACCCCGCCCTCGTACGTCAGGTCACTCACCTGCTTGACATTAGTTACCTTGGTATCGAGCCCAAAGGCGGCGGCATCGTCGTCCGCCTGCAAGCCCGGAGAGAACTCCATGACGACCCGGGCATCCATAGCTGGCTCGTCGTTGATGGAGGTACCGGGGACCCAATCAAAACGCGCGGTCACGACGACGTCGGCGCTCTGTATCCCTTCGGCAGTGATTGCGTGGTTGCTGGAAGTCATCGACAGTGAATAATTGGGCTTAGCCGTGACGACTCGGTTTGCCGATCTCTGTACATCCCAGCGTCGGGCGATATTGTTAGACATTTTGGTCGCGGATTCGTAGGAGCCCAGCGCGCTTACCTCGGCCAACCAGCCAAACGTTTCGGAACGCCGAGAAACCCGCGTAAAAGAAAAGTGCATGCTTTCTTGCGACCCCGCTTCCAACTGCGGCAACACCAACGTACCGGTCTCCGCGTTCCAGAAACCGTGAAAATGATTACCATATTTCCCAGAACGATTTCGTTCTATGTCATGTTCCAATCGAAGCAACGGTCTTTCTCCGCCGTCAGTGACAGCAGCGACCACCACCTCCACGTCGTGAGCCGTAGCGGTCCCCAAATTGCGGACGGCGACTGCCATAGACGGCACTATAGCTGCCCTTTGTCCGTCTAAATCTATCTCAACCGAGAGGTCAACGTAAGGCTTTGGGGAATCATCCTGTGCCTCGCCCACACCAAACGCGACAAAAGCTGCGGTCAGAACCGCGAATAGAGCCAGTATAACTCCGGCAAATATTGGCAATGTCATTGGTCACACCCACGCAAAAGCGCGTCATAAACACAGCCGAGAAGAAGGCAGTGGGCTGTTGGTCCAACATCAGAAGGTCCACCTCCGGGCCGTAACGACCCGGAGGTGGTGACGTCCGCAGCGATGGGGCCGCGAGCGTCGTCGCTGCGTCGTGGCCTACTGCCAGGTGACCCTCTCAACAACCCCTGCGGGAAGGTAATGAGAGTTGCCTGCCTTGTCGAGGTAGGTGGTGGTAACCCGGTAATACCAGGTGCCCGCAGTCGAGTGGGTGTCACTGTAGGTAGTGTCGGCGCTTCTTTGCACCTCGGTCCATGGGCCTAAGAACTCAGGCGCCCGCTCCCAGACGTACGTCAACTCTTGACAGACTGGGAAGCTCTCGGGAACCGCTGTGAACGTTACCGTCTGTCCCAGCGGCACCGAGCCTAACCCAGGCGATTGCTGGACGACGATCTGCGTGCGATTGGTATATTCTGGTGTGACGTCGGTCACTTGGATATGCACGCCGATGTAGTGCTCGGAGACCAATTCGGTTTGTTCGTTGCCGTAAGCGTCCTTCTGGTCACTCGCGTGGAGCTTCAGGTCGTAGGACGATTGGGTTTCGTGGTCCAGATTCGCGCACATTGACACCTTTATTTGCGCGTCTTCGTCCACTTCGAAGTTCTCCTCGCCGGCGCCCTCGAGCCAGTACATGATCGGATCGCCGTCAGGATCATGGGCCGGGATAGGATCTCCCACGGGGTAGCCTGTTTCCGTCAACTCAGGCACGGAGCGTAACACGCGGAATATGGCGGGCGAGTTGGGGATAGAGCTCACGGTGACGGTGTCCATGTCCATGTTGTTGTCGGTAAACGGGTCAAGCTCCGCCTCCTCGGAATCGTCGCCGATGAGCTCGGTCGCGTAGATGGACGCCTTGACCTTTTGCTCAGTTCCCCGCGTTCCCGCCGCGACCGTTGCCGTGATGGTCAGAAAGCGAACGTCTCCCGGCTCCAGGTCGCCCACGCTCCACACGTCGGGGTCGCCGTCAGCGCCTCTAGTGTAGGTCTCGGTGGCTGGGGCGTGGGATTTGTAGATCAGGCCGTCCGGCAGGACTATGTCCACCTTGGTGTCGGTTGCCGTGTCATACTCTTCCGCATCCCCGTTACTGGCAGTGATATCAATGGCCACGTCTTGACCGGGGTTCACGGCAGTGTCGGGCGCTTCCACGTCCACGAAAAGGTCGGCCAATGACCCCACGTGTAAGATGTACGTGCGGACCTCACTGGTAACGGTATTGAGATCGTTGCGGTCCAGTCGTGTCATTTGCGCTTTCAGGGCATCACTCGGGTGGCCCTTCGCGTGAACCTGGAGACGGTAAGTGCCCGGCTTGGTGAAGGCCCACATGCGGTGCGTGTAATGGCCGGGCGTTACCAGCAACGCGTTGGTGTCCGCGTCGGTGGTCTTCCAGGTCGCCTTGCCTCTTTCACTCGGCGGCGCCTCGTCCCGCGGGTAGAAAACGAACACGTCGCCTCGGTCGGGAACGCTGATGCTCTCAGGTTCATCCTCGAACTCGAACTCGTACTGGAGATCGTCCGTCCAGTAATACGGGTCCAACAGGCCAGCGGAGAAGCCGAGGCACAACTGCCCCGGGTCGGGGGCACGGTCTTCGGGGCACTCGGTCATAACCCAGATCGGGGCCTCAGTGATGGTGCCTGCGACCAAGGAGGGGTAGCCTTCGCCCAGGAAGGGGTAATCAGCCAGACTCCACGACTCCTTTTCTTCGTCGGATGCGTCGGATTCGCCTTCTTCGTCAGATTCGTCTTCCTCGTCGATGGCAGCGACCAACGTCCCTTCGTAATCGGAAGACACATGGAAGATGGTGCTGCCGATGTTAGCGCCGGTCTTCGTCCGTTCGTGTGTTTCTTCCGTTGCGGGTGGTGTCGGCGGAATATGCCGCAGCGTGGGCGGGCAGGGGTTGTTGACCAGGATCTCCTCGTCAGCGTCCCAGTACGCCTCGAACAGGGCGATGTGTCCGGAGTTGAACACATGGTTCGGAACAGGGGCGCAGGGTTCAGGCGTGGGATGCACTGGCGTGGGAGTGGCTTCCGGTGTGGCTTCGGGAGTGGGTGTCCCGCCGCCCCCTTGTTCAGGCACGACGTAGTCGCCGGGGTCGAAGGTTGTGCTGGTGGCCTGGGCCAAGTTGCCGCCGGCCAGCAGCATCGCGGCTGCTACGGCGAAAACGGCCAGCACGGCCACCGCCATGACGGAAATTGACAATCTTTTTTGGATCATGTTAGTTTCCTTCCTGTCTTCGTCTCTTTTTGTCGAGATGCGGATACCGGGGGGGCAGTAGGTGCTAACCAACGCTGCTCCCCTTCTCTATTTTGCGCCGGATTGTTGCGCCTTTGGGCGCCCCGGCGACGTTTTTCGTCTCGCGCACGGATGGATTCGTATTTCCGGCGCATTGTTCCCGCGGGCCGCCTCCGGGGGCCCGACTGGGGAACGTAGAACTCACCAGCAATGTCGTTTCCGGGGTCGCGGCGAACGCGGCCTCCGGGCTGGCCCCGGTCGGGGCTTGATTTCTGAATAACGGTCATTTCGAGATTGAGTATCAATCACTCGAGAGTACTGATAGCTGGTATCAAATTTGTCCTGGTCGTACGGTAGCCGGAGCGGGGGCAGCCGGCAGGGAAAGTATGGATTGGGCGTGGCGCCGTCGCCGTGCGCTCGTCGAGCGCAGCGCGATGGCAATACGCCGGTATGTATTGATCGTCCATTGCCGCTCCGGTTCGACCCGGGGCGCGGCGATGGCGCCGGCGCGGTACCGGGTTTCCTGTAGCGGCTATGTTGGCTGACCCGCGACGGACATCACCTCCAAGATTTCTTTCCCAGAGCGACGGCACGGCGCAAACTTCCTCTTTTGCGCCATACAGGTCGCGGCCCAGCGCGGCGAAAACAGCGTAGTCGCCGACATTGGGCGACCAATATTAGTATTTGTTCACTGCTGTGTCAACATCTGCATGAGTTTTCACCATGCAGAACGTCGCGCCGCCGGCCACTCGCCGGAAAGATTGCAGTGGTCCACTGCTTCATTGGGGGCTCGCATCACGACGTCACCGGCTCACACATCCGCGATGCCGGTTCGGACGCCGTTGGAGACATGAACGACGTACATCCAACGCCGAGATCAAATGAACAATCTACCCACCCGGCGCGCCCGGACGGCCCGCAGGCGCCCGCCAAAGGCCGCCGCTCTAAAGATCTGCCAGCATGTACCCGACGCCGGGCTCGGTCACGATGTACGCGGGACGTCTCCCGTCGTCGCCCAGTTTATGCCGGATGTTCTTCACGAACGTCCTGATCAGACCCAGACCGCCAGGGTGATTGCGGCCCCAGACCCGTTCCAACAGCAGATCGTAGGGCACCGGTCGCCCCGGACGGGCTGCCAGCTCGCAGAGCAACCGGAACTCCGTAGGAGTGAAGTCAACCGGTTCCCCAGCCACAGTGACCGTCCGCTCCACGTGATCGATGTTCAACTGGCCCACGCTGAAGAGCTCCACGGGCAGCGTACGCTGATACCGAGCCCGCTTCAGCAGTGCCGCCTTCACCCGCGCCACCAACTCAGCGGACGAGAAGGGTTTTACGACATAGTCGTCAGCGCCCAGTTCGAAGGCCCGCGCAATGTCCTGGCCACGCCCCCTTCCGGACAGTATGATCACCGCCACGTCGCTATCGTCCCGGATGCGCTGCATCAACTCAAAACCGTCAACTCTGGGGAGCACCAAGTTGAGCAGGACCAGGTGAGGGTCTCCGTCACTGATCATGTCGGCGGCACGGTCAGGGTCGCCGGTGGCCTGGACGCGGTACCCCGCCGCCGACAGGGCGCGGCGCACGAAACGCAGAATCTGGGCGTCGTCGTCCACGACCAGGATGCGCTCGCCCTCTAGCCCATCGCTTTCCGACCGGCCCGGATCCGACGCGGACTCGTGGCGAATACCGCGCACGGCCGGATTCGCCACGGGCAGCGTGAACGTGAACCGCGTGCCGCGGCCCACGCCGTCGCTGCTGGCCCAGATGCGCCCGCCGTGGGCTTCGACGATGCCTCGGCAGATGGCCAGCCCCAGGCCGTGTCCGCTGATCTCGGGGCGTCCCTCCACCTCGATGCGGGAGAACTTGCTGAACAGACGGGGCAGATTCTCGGCGGATATTCCGGCGCCATCGTCGATCACGGACACCACCACGTTGAGGTCCTCCGCCCTCGCCTCCACGGCGATGACCGACCACTCACGGGAATACTGGGAGGCGTTGGCAAACAGGTTGTGGAGCACCTGCACCAGGCGCTGCCGGTCCACATCCACCCGGGGCAGATCCCGCGCAATGTGGACCTCGATGGTATTGCGGTAACCGGCGTTCAGGAATGTGTTCCTAGCCTGGTCGATCACATCCCACAGGTCCGCAGGCTCCGGAACCACCGACAGGGTCCCGGTCTCGATGCCTGTCAGATCCAGCAGGTTGTTGATGAGGCCCCGCATGTGGTCGGCCTGTTCCTCAATAATGCGGACGAACTGGCGGGTTTCGGCCGGGTCCAAAGGAGACGACGTTCCCAACACGGTGGCGGCGGAGCCCTTGATGGACGCCAACGGCGTGCGCAGTTCATGGCTCACCATCCCCAGGAACTCCGCCCGCAGCCGCTCCAGCTCCTCCAGCGGCGTGATGTCCTGGACCATCGTCACCACCGATACCACCTCACCCTCTTCGGAACGGATCGGCGTGGTGTTGATCAGAACGCTCACCCGTTCCCCGTCGGGGCGTTGGATCACAAACTCCGCAGCCCGCTCCGTTTCTCCGCTCCGGATCGCCCGTTCTAGGGGAAGTTCGTGGGTGGGAACGTCGCTCCCATCCAAGCGGCGGAACGCTATGGCATCCAGGCGCCGCGTCAGCGAATGTTCCGGCGATTGGGCAATGCCCAGAATCCGTTGCGCCTCACGGTTGAACGTGACCACCTCTCGAGACGCCGCGTCGAAAACCAGCACCCCCACCGGGGAGGTGTTGACCAACGCCTCCAAGTCGGCTTTGGCCCGCTGTTCCGCCCCATAACGCCGGGCGTTGACGATGGCCACCGCGGCCTGCCCGGCGAACAGCTCCAGGGTGTCCTCGTCCACCTGGGTGAACTCCCCTCCCTCTTCCTTCTCACCGATGTAGATGTGCCCCACCCGTCCATCTCGCACGGATATTTCGGTTCCCAGGAAAGCGCCGATATGCGGACGGAACTCACCAAAACCCTGCGACTGCAGGTAGGTAATGAAATCCGTGCTTCGGATCTGGCCCTCGACGCTGGACAGGAGCTGGAAGATGCCAACCCCATCCGGCTGGGTCACCATCTCCTGCATCTCATCGTTGGACAGGCCGGAGATCAGCAGGTCCTGTAGCGCCCCGGTGTCGTCGATGGTCATGATCGCGCCGTAGCGGGCGCCCGTCAGCGACCGGGCCGCGTCCACGATCCTTTGCAGGACGGCGTCCAGGTCGAGCTCCTCGCTGATGCGCAGCATGGCCTCGGTGAGGCCCGACAGGCGGGTCCGCAGCGTGTGGTTCTCCGCACGCAAACCATCGTCCTGCATGCAACTTTCCTTATCCGTGGCCCGGATGCCGGCCTCTTTCTTCCATCGATGGCGGGCATTTTACCACCGGGCCGTTCGGCGGTGGCGCCGGCTGGCTGCGGCGCGAGGCAATGGGGCCGACTGGCCGAGTCCAGTTCCGCGGCGAGACCCGCCCGCGTTTGCGTCGAATCACGTGTGCCTTGATGGATCAGGGCGCCGTGGTGGGGCCGTTAACCAAGTGCGTGAGGCCAAGCCAGTAGCTGAGTTGGCCGTGCCGCGGTGCATTTCAGTCTCCTGGCGGTCGCGTCATCGCGCGCGTCCAGTGCCCTCGTGCGGAAGTCGGCAGTGTTCACAGCAGACCATGTAGTGACGAAATCAGGGAAACCTTTCCGGTAGACACGGAACGACCGCCAGATCTGGTCCAGTGTGGTGGGGCCGGACGCACCTGTCGTCATCAGGGCACTACCGTTGTGCGCGCGCAGCGCCATCCCTCGGCGGCTGGCCTCACTAGTAGTCAGTCAATGTTGGAAAGGCAGGGATAGAAGCGATGGAGTTTGGTTCTGGCGTCGTCGGTGCTGAAGCGCCAGTTGATGGGGACGCTGGCGGCGTTGCGGCGGCTCTCGTAGGCCGTGATGGCGCGTTCCAGGGCGTCGGGGTTTCTGCCCTTGAGGGAAGCCCGGGTCAATACGCTGAACTCGATCTCCGCCATGTTGAGCCAACTGGCGTGTTTGGGGGTGTGGTGAAACTCCAGGCGTTTCGCGATGCGTCTGGCCTTGTCGATCTGTCGTTGTCCAGCGATTGTGTCCCCATTTTTGAAAAGCGAATATGTCACCCAGGTTAGTCTGCGGCCATCTGCGATTGGGCCAGCAGCAGGGCCTCGGTCTTAGCGCGGTCCTTGGGTCTGAGCAGTTTGGTATGGGGACTCTCGGCCAGGGCATATTTCCTGGTGGCCACTCGAGACATCCTCAGCTCCTTGCCTGGGCTTTGCTCAATTCAAGTGGCGTAAGCGAGGGAGTCTACAAGTCGGTGGTACAGGTCGACGGGGAGTTCCTGCATGTCGGTGTTGCCGGCGGACCGGGAAAAACCCTCGGACGCCAGCCAGAGGTGGCGTCGCACTAGGGCGATGGCATCCACGAAGGTGGGCGACGGTTTGTCGTACCAGGCCGCAGTGCGCTGGGTGATGGGATGATGTTCCTGCAACGCGTGGGCGCCCAGGGTGGTCCAGGAGAAGAAGCCCAGCAGGATGGGCGTGGTGCGGGCGATGGCCAGGTCGGACCACTGGCGCTGGGTTTCCATGCCCAGATGGGTCCGCGCCTCCTGGAAAGTGACCTCCAGTTGCCAACGCAGCACAAACCATTCCAGGATCTGGGTCGGATCTGCCGCGGGGTCGGTGCAGAGCAGAGCTTGGGGGTCGAAGGCGCCATGGGGGTCTCGGATCAGCACCCAACGTATGGTGACGGCCGGTTTGCCCGGGCGGTACCAGGCGGCGGTCTGGGAGGTGAGCTCCACGATGCGAGTGGTGCCGTCGTACCAGGACACGGCGACGACGGTCCAAGCCGCTTGATCCGGCTCAAGGAGGGCTTTCAGTGATGGTCGCCTGGCGCCTTTCAGTGGCGGGCGGCCGTTCTGACCCGGCTGACGGTCGGGTGCTGGAGCATAGAGGGCGGCGTCCAGGCGCAATCGGGCGATGAGGGTGACCGGCTGGCGCAGGGACTGGCAGCAGTGGAGGAGATCCAGCACGGCGTAGCCGTTGTCCCCCACCAGCACCAGGGGCCGATGGGGCAGCCAGCGGCGCAGTTGCATGACCATCTGCCGAGCCCAGTCGGTGATCTTCTTGTGCCGGCGTCCCTGCCGCTGGTAGTACCGCGACGATGGCGCCAGCACGGTG
>DAOUHZ010000023.1:0-57962 GCA_034428455.1 Dehalococcoidia bacterium | reverse complement strand
CGCTTGTAGCTCAGTGGATAGAGCGCTGCCCTGCGGAGGCAGAGGTCGTGAGTTCGAATCTCGCCAAGCGCGCCATTTCTTTGCCTGCGTTCGGCTGCTCCCGGGCGGTTAGCTCAGATGGTTAGAGCGTCTGCTTTACACGCAGAAGGCCGGGGGTTCGAGTCCCTCACCGCCCACCACTTCCTCTTTTGTTTGCCCGACCACGATGGATCTCTGCCGGCCGGAACCGCCGCCAAGCCCCGTACCCAACGACCACTCTTATCTAAACGGTCTGGACTCCCATGTGGAGATAGGAAGTTGATCCCATGATGGAGCACCAAGGCATCCGGTGGGGCTACGTCTTTTTGCGCGCTCCCAACTTTCTCAGCAGCGAGGATCGGGATGCGCTGATGACCACCGCGGTTGAGATGTACCTTGCCGGCGAACCGGAGCGTGACATCGAATCCGACGGCTACGAGGGCCGCGTCTACACCGAACGCCGCTTCGAAATGCTGGGCGAATTTGGCGGCCAGCGCTTCGACGCCGAGCTGGAAACCGCCCACGGCCGCGACACGGCCACCTTCCTGGTCAACGAGCAGACCCGCGGGATTGGTGGCGGCGGTTTTTCACGCAACTAGCCGGCGCCGATAATCCTTTCCCCCGCAACAACCCGTGTCAGTCTCAGCAGGGGTCGATCATGGTCGATGTGTTATATTGGCTCAAACCTCAGCGTGGCAGCCGGGCAGGGAGGCGGTCAACTATGCCAGAGGATCTATTCACCTTCACCGACAAGCCGGAAGCCAGCTATCTGCTGGCCGGTTGGCGCCGCCAGTGGTCCAACGGCGGCCGGATCTCCAGCGGGTTGCCGCGCTACCTGATCGAGAAAAACGGCGGACGGCAGGTCGGGCAGTTCAGCGAATATGTCAACCGGATGTGCTACCCGTTCCAGGTGGCCGGCACCCATGATGCCTTCCGGCCCTCCGCGGCATTCAACGAGGGTTTGCCCAGCGTCGCCATGTCGCGGCAGAACTCCTTCTACGAGATCGGCAGCGGCCTGGTAGTTTTCCTGGGCGAGGAGCCCTGGTATCGCCTGGATATCTACGCCGAAGCTTTCTTCTCTGCCATCAAAGAATTGGGCGTACAACAAACCGTCGCCGTGGAAGGTGTCAACGGACCCGCACCCCCGGATTTGGAACGGCGCATCACCTGCGTGTATTCTCGCCCGGAGATGCGCGAACAGTTGGAGCGCCACGGCGTCCAGTTCAGCAGCTACGGCAGCCGGGGCCGGCAGGGGCCAACCATCGGCATGGCTTTGGTATCCGTCGCCCACTACCAGTATCCCGACGTCCAGATGTTCCGCATGGGAGCCATGGCCCCCATGTACCCCTTTATGACCAGCAACAACAACCAACTGGGCATCACGCAGGACCACCGGGCCTACTACGACATCCTGCGCCGCCTCCGGTCGCTTTTCAAGATTGAGATGGATCTGTCCGAATTGGAGCAGATGGGCAATCGGGAGTCCCAGGAGCTTCTGGACAACCTGGAACGCCTCGGGCGCACCAACAGCGAAGCCAAGCAGATCATCGACCAGGTGCGCCTGGACTACCAGTACACCCCGTACGTCGAGCCGGTGGATCTTGATCCGGCTCTGGATCAGGCCCTGGAGAACATCCTTCGGGACATCGGTGAACCCGGCCAGGAAACCTGACCTCGGCGCTCTGCAGATCTAAACGATTGGCCAGCGTGGGGGGAACTCCACGCTGGTTCGTTTTAGCAGGGCCTCCCCCCGCCCTTGCACCTCTTCCCCCAGCGACGCCTCGTCCACGAACAACGGCCGGTGATCCTCCACGACGACCTCACCGTCGACGATTACCGTGTGCACGCTGCGCCCGTCAGCGTTGTAGACCAGGTTGTTAATCGGATTGTGCAGCGCGCCCCATTCGGCCCGGCGCGTATCGAACAACACCAGGTCCGCCGCCTTGCCAGGCTCGATTGAGCCGATGATGTGATCCATGCCCAGCGCCGCCGCCCCACCGATGGTTCCCAGCTCCAACGCCGTCTCGGCGGGGATCATGCCCACGTCCCGGCGCCCGTCCTTGTACAGCACGGCCGCCAAGTAAACGGACCGCAGCGTTTCCAGGAGGTTGGAGTTGTTGCCGGCGTCGGTTCCCAGTCCCACGGTTGCCCCGAATTCCAGCAGTTCCGGAAGCAACCCATTCGCGGCGGTTCCGGCACCCCCTTTGACCGCCGCCGTCGGGCACATCACCACAGCCGAACCGCGCTCCGCGATCAGCCGCGCCTCATCGGCGCCAATCCCCAGACAGTGGGCCAACGTCATCCGCGGATTGAGGATCCCGCACCGGTCCAGGTACTCCGTGGGCAAACACCCGTGGGTTCGCCGGCACTCTTCGATCCAACGGGGCCCGTTGGTGAAGTGCAACGTGGACCGCGTGTCGTGGTCAGAAGCGATCCGGTCGCACGCGGCCAGCAACTCCGGCGTGCAGAATTCTGCGGAGAACGGCATCGACCACGCGGACACCAAGCTGCTCGCCGTGCTATCCACCAGGGACATGATCTCGTCCGTGGCTCGGATAGCCTCGTCGGTCTCGTAAACCGGCAAGTTCAGCGGGTTCGGGCGGTCCTGCACGTTGCGGCCGACAATTATGCGGCAGCCCGCTTGATCGTATGCAGCCAAACACTCTTCAAGGTGCGTGGTCGTCCCCGGGTCGATGAAGGTAGTGGTTCCATACTTCAATAGCTCGACGATGGCCAGCATCGAGGTTGCGTATTCGTCATCGGGGGTCATCGCCTGCTGCAGCCGAAAAACGTTGGGCAGGTACTCCGCCCCCAAATCGTCCGGAAACAGTCCCCTTGCCGCGTGGGCGTAGCTGATGTGCATGTGGCCGTTGACAAACCCCGGCGTTACGACCATGCCTGACCCGTCAATCGTTCGGTCAGCCGCCACTGACGCCAGGTCGGCAGCCTTGCCAACCTGGCTGATTCGGTTGCCGGTTATGACAACCGAACCGTCGGCCACGATGCGCCTATCGGAGTCCATCGTGACGATGTAGCGCACGCCGTTAACCTTCAAGGTGGGAGCATCGGTCATGGGAACTCCAGGCAGCTAGTCGGACCAGTCACGGAAACCCCAACGGTTGAACGAGGTGACCTCCGATGGCGGGCGTCGGTTGGTGGGGCCAAAACTTCCGCGCGGATAACCTACCGGGGTCAAGCAGATCATCTCAGCGTATTCCGGGAGCCCCAGAATCTCGCGTACTTCGTCCTCCTTGCGGTTCAGGACTGTCGTGATGCGCGTACCTAAGCCCAGCGCCCGGCCAGCCAGGAACAGGTTTTGGATCGCCGGCCAAACGGATGCCGCATGGCGTCCCTGTTCTATGGGCTGGCCCGGCTGGAACCCGCTTCCCCGGGAGTGATCCGCGCACACCACGATCATCGCCGGAACCTCGGGCATGTGGTGCGCCAGGTACCGGGCGTGCCGGTAGACACGCGATTCGGTTGGAGACGGCTCCCAGCCCATGGCGTCCAGCCACGTGTTCTTGTACAGCCCGCCCAGGGCCTTCACGGTGTCCGGATCGTTCACCACCACGAACTCCCACGGCTGCGTGTTGCCGCCATTGGGCGCTCGCACCGCGGCGTCGATCATCTTCTGAAGCTCAGATTGCGGCACCGGATCCGGCTTGTATCGGGTGATCTGTCGCTGACTGTAGATCGCTTCAAACAGGTCCAATTGGTCGGCCATAGCACTACTCCTCCCGCGGGGCGGTATCGCGATATCGACGTCATTATAGTCCCCGCGGGCCGCGTATCACCGGAACACGGTGATCAGGACCAGGCCGGCGACTATCATCACAGCCCCAACGACTCTCCCCACTGTAATCACTTCTTTCAGCACGACTGCCCCGAGCAACAGGGCGAACAAGAGCCCTACCTCCCGAGCCGGAGCGACGTAGCTGACATCCGTGAGCCGCATCGCGGTCAGCACCAGACCGTAAGCGAGGAACAAGAGGCCCGCCGCCGCCGTGATCGGCCACGTTGCAGTGCGCCATTCCCGCACTATTGCCGACGCTCCGTGGGTGCGCAAGATGTAAGGCAGCATGCCGACGGCCACGCCACAAGTCGTCAAATATAGGTATAGGAAGGGGCTTACGTAAGCCACTCCCTGTTTGTCGATCAGCGTATACAGAGCGATGCAAATTCCGGTCGCCAGCGCATAGACTATTCCGGCCCTGGTGGCGGCGAGCTGACCGGCAACGATATTGCGCAACTGTCCCCACCACGCCATGGTGTAAATGCCCAGGACGATCACGCCGATACCTACCCAACCCGGGAGCGTAACGGTTTCGCCCAGCGCGAACACCGCGAGCACCGGCACCAATCCGGGGCCAAAACCCCGAGCTATTGGGTAGGCCAGCGACAGGTCCGCACGGGCCAGACTCCGTCCCAGGCTGAGGAAATAGCAGATGTGCACGAGCGACGATGCGACGATGAACCAGATCCCAACGGGACTGAATTCGGTGGTGAACGCAAGGACGATGGCGACCGGTGCAGTACCGACCGCGCCAGCAGCAGAAAGCCACCAGACGAACACCTCCTGCCGTTGGGCCCGTTTCAGCAACAGGTTCCAGGTGGCGTGGGCAAAGGCAGAGACCAAAACGAGCGCCAACGCTACCAGTGTCGCCGAACCCACCATGGCGAAAACCCCAGTTCGGGCTATAAACCAAACGGCCGACGCTCAAAAACGGCGTCGGCGCAATGTACAATTGGTGGCGCATAGGGGATTCGAACCCCTGATCTCCGCCTTGAGAGGGCGGTGTCCTGGGCCGCTAGACGAATGCGCCGAAGAGGAACCGATTGGCGGCCCAATCGGAAGGTTTCAGAATTATAGCACGTACCTTTCGCCTTGCAACTGAACCGCTTGCTCCGGCGCCGCTGACAAGCTGCCAATCCTTCGTCGGACCATCCTGTTGTATGCTTGTTGGCAGCTCGCATCTGTACAGATTTTGAAAACGCGATTACCAAAGGTGAAGGGGTTGGAAACCGGCAAGCTCCCTCCGGATGTGCTGGAGGAACTACTATCAAATCTCGACACTGCCGACCCGCGGGTGTTGGTGGGGCCCGGAATCGGCGAGGACTGCGCGGTAGTGGATATGGGCGATCGTCTCCTGATCGCCAAATCCGACCCCATTACCTTCGCCGGTGACAACGTTGGTCGATACGTCGTCCAGGTCAACGCCAACGACGTGGCCTGCACCGGTGGAATCCCTAAATGGTTTTTGCCCACCGTGCTGCTGCCGACCATCGCGACGCCTGAGGATGTCCGAACCATATTCAGGGATATCACTGAAGCATGCCGGCAGATTGGAGTGTCGATCATTGGTGGACACACCGAAATTACCGATGGGCTCCCGCGGCCTATCGTGGCCGGGACAATGTTGGGCGAACTTAAGGATCGCTCCCGACTGGTTTCAACTGGCGGAGCGCAAGACGGTGACAGCATCATCGTCACCACGGGCGTAGCCATCGAGGGCACTGCGATACTTGCCCGCGAGCACGCAGACGAACTTCAGGAGCGTGGCCTCGACAACACGGTGGTGACCACAGCGGCGGGCTATCTGGATGATCCCGGGATCAGCATTCTCCCCGCTGCGCGGGCCTTGTCCGAGACGAATGCCGTGCACAGCATGCACGACGTCACCGAAGGCGGATTGATCACCGCCCTCCGTGAAATCGCGGCGGCGTCGAACCTCGGCTTGGTCGCTGAATCGGAGAGTGTGCCGTTGCTCCCCGAGTGTGCGGCCATCTGCGAGGCGTTGGAGCTGGATCCTCTGGGGCTGCTGGGATCGGGGGCGCTGATCGCTACGATGGCGGCCGGGGACGTTCCGGCCGCCTTGCGCGCCCTGGATCGGGTGGGCGTCAGCGGTTGGGAAATCGGACAGATGATGGAGCCGTCAGACGGCCTTTGGCTGATCGACAGGGACGGCGAACGGACTCTGCCCGAATTCCGACGCGATGAACTGGCTCGCTACCTGGATGAGAGCAGTCATTCCGCCAGGTAGAGGTCGATGCAATCGCGCAGTTGCGCCAGCGTGATGTTGCCGCCGCTCACGGTGATCGATATCTTTCGCCCGCGAACCAGGTCTCCGCGACCTACGGCGCCGGCCAACGCCGTTGCCCCGGCGCCTTCGGCGAGGGTGTGCGCCTTTTCGATCAGCATCGCCACGGCGCGGCGAATCTCGTCCTCACTCACCAGCACGAAATCGTGCAAGCGGTGCCGCATGATCTGTTGTGGCAACTCATAGCCTTCAGCCGTCGCCGTTCCCTCCACCCAGGTACGCATCGGTGCTTGCACCAACTGCCCCTGCTGCCACGACAGGTAGGCGGCCGGGGCGGCTTCTGACTGAACCGCGACAACCCGGATGTCCGGATTGAGGGCCTGCGCGACAATGCAGGCCCCCGACACCCCACTCCCTCCGCCGATAGGCAAGAACATCACATCCACGTCGGGCAAATCTTCGATGATCTCCAGGCTAGCCGTGGCGACTCCTGCGATGAGTTCCGGTTCGTTAACCGGATGTACATATCGGTAGCCCTCTTCCGCGGCCAGTCGTTCGCAATATCGGCGAGCCTCGTCAAAGTTGGCGCCGCGGAAGATCAGCTCTGCACCCAAAGCTTCCATTGACGCGACTTTATTGGGGTTAGCATCCACCGGCAACCCAATCAGGGCTCTGGCTCCGAAGGCCCGGCAAGCACTGGCAATCGACTGACCGTGATTACCACTGCTGGCGGTGATCACGCCGCGCTCCCTATCTGCCGGGTCCATGTTGGCGAGGAGATTGATGCCGCCGCGAGCCTTGAAAGCGCCCAACGGCAGGTATTCCTCGTGTTTCAGGTACACCTCCGCGTCCAACGCCTGGCTCAGTCCGGTGGAATAAGTAAGCGGCGTGCGCGGAAAGTAAGGGCTGATGGTTGCGCGAGCACGGTACACGTCGCGCAAGGTAGGGATCTCCAAGACTAAACTCCATGTGCGCCGGCAACGCGGCCCGGCGGGGTAGACGGCAAGATTATGCAGCCCGCCCAGAGGTGTCAACCGCCCGAGAGAATTTAGCGGCCATGTCGGCCAGTTTGAGCCTGCTGCCCGTAGGCCGCTATCCAGCCGACACCCGCTGCACGTCAAGAGTGTAACGATAGCACTGCGGAGCGATTGTACACTTATCGGGTGAGAGTGCGGTAAACTGAAAATGCAATTCGGAATTCTGTACATTATGACATCGTCGTATGGCGCATCAAACGTGTACATCCGGTAATCACAGGTGCAGCTGATTGCGCCAGAGGTAATCTAATGAGGTTAGTACACTAACGCAAATTCAGTACACCAATCCCCAGGTAATCCATGGTACAGGATCAGATCATTGGGCGATGCACGTGTACTAATTGGCTGTACACGGATGTGCAACGAACGGAAGGCGAAAGCGCCGTAAAAACTTCGACCCAAGCGGTACACCGCTGAGAATTCGGGCACACCAGGTCAGATATCGAAATCCCAAACGCCAGCTATTCCCCCACGGCTCGGCTAAGGTCCCCGCCCTTCGATACCCGGCACATCGGTCCGATCCGGCAACGCCAACCAGACCCGAAATTGTGAAAATTGCCCGGATTTGGTTTTCGTCTTCCTAGCGCTCAGGGTCGCCGTATGTCAAAATAAGCACGTAACCCGATGTGTTCTAAAAGAATATAAAAATCTTTTAGAATTATTCTTTGGTTGCGCTTGACAATCGTCAAATCAGTCGGTAGTGTAACGAAAATTCGTCATCGGTAACGTAAAAACAGGGTACCTACACTGCCGGTTGACGGATGTACAAAAATTGGTACACCGATGGAGGTGGATCATGGCACGCAAAACCAAGCTGATGCTTCGCGTAGAAAAGGAATTCGACCAGCCGCTAGAGCGGCTGCTCCCGGAACTGGTTAACGACCAGGGTCTGACGGCTACCGCTGACACCCTGGGCGTCAGCAAGGCGACGCTCGGTTACTGGATGCTCAAGATGGGCATCAACGTTAAGCGGGTCGCATTGGCCCCGGGTGAAATCCTGGAGGTCAAGCGCGTCAACTAATCGCAACCACGTCGCGGAGCACGCATAGCGACGCCCGCGGCGCAGGTGACACGTCGGCGACCCAAAGGCGAGCGGGTCGCGCGGCGGATCGGTTCCTCGTTTCCGCGAGGAACGGCGGAACTCCCCGGCCGGTGGCAAATGGTCGGGGCGTTTTGCTGCCTGGCGGCGCGTGCCGTTGATCGGTCGACACGCTGTAGATCGAGCACGAAATAGGCGCCCCGTTTGGGGCGCCTCAAAAATGCCGTACGTGTGAGGGCACGTTATCCGTTGAAAATATCCTCGGGAAGGAAGGCAGACACGGTGACGTTCGGCAGGTCCACAATATTGCTGACGCGCAGGTCCACGGCCACACTGCAGATTATATAGGCTTGCTCGGCGGTCCACCCCCGTTCCTGAAGCAGCGCGATCATGTTGAGCAGGGCATTTCTGGCGGCCAACGAGAGGCTATCCTCGCCCTCCTGGGTGCCGTCGGCACGGATGGGATAGCCAATGGTGGCGGTGAAATTGCGGGGAGCGGCCCATTCGGGTGGCAGGAAGTAGCCGGGGTGTGCGTAGCGGGGAAGGGTTATGTTATGCCGCGCGGCCTCGCCCTTATGGACCGCGAATCTTACGGCTGCGGTGGCGCCCATCTCGATGGCGGTGATGCAGACCTCACCATCTCCCTGGGCAAAATGGCCGTCTCCGGCGGAATAGAGACCCCCGGGCACCGCAACGGGAATGAAGAGACGGGAGCCCGTCGTGAGCTGCTTGGCGTCGACGTTGCCACAGTTCTCACGCGGCGGTAGGGTGCGGAGACCCTGGTCGGCGATCTGGCCGCCGGCGGGGACGGCATCCTCGGGGTCCGGCGGCGCGGCCGTGCCGCCCCGGTTCACCCAATCGGCCTCGCGGGCGGCCCAGGCTTCGACCTGGGCTTGGGACGGGGCGAGACCGGCGGTTCCCATGAAGGAACCATCGGGGATGCGGACGCCCGGGATCTGCGCTGATGTGGCCCAACCGTCGGCGATGTCCCAGTGGACGAGGTACGGGTTGGTAAAGACGTCGCGGAGGAAGCCGGCGCCGGGCCGGTTGCGGGTCCATCCACGGGGCTGGGCGATTATGTCAAGGTACTCGATTTCGAGAAGGTCGCCGGGTTCGGCGCCATTGACGTAGACCGGGCCGGTAAGCGGGTGCGCAACTTTGGCGTCCAGGCCGGCGAGATCCGCCTCGGTCATGCCGGGCTGGATCTGGGAGTCCGAAGCATCACGGGTTTCGAGCACAACTTCCTCGCCGGGGTTGACCTCAACAATGGGCGGAATGTCGGGGTGCCAGCGATTGTGTCCAAGATCGGGTTCTTCCTTAAGACGTTTAGCACGGTCGATGGTGACGGTCTGCATGGGGTTCCCTCCGATGGCGGCAACTGTTGTTACGGAGCGGTTCCGTGGTACCACTTGTCTATTATTGGGGATACCGCGCCGGAGTGGGAGTGGAAAGCGTCATGAATTTGTCGGATGCCCACGGGGGAACCGTCGAACTCGTCAGCATAATCCTCGACCAGGGATGCCAAGTAGAGATTTCGCAGTCCCTCACGGAACGCAGCATTGCCCAGGGTGTTATAGATTTCCAGGAAGAACTGGCCGCCCAGAGCATAGTTGCACCGATAGTCGTAGATGACGCCGGCGGCGTCCAACCGCTCCAGCAGGGCGATGTTCTCACCGGCAGGGCAGTAGGCGTAGTCGATAGCTACTGCCGCACCTGTGCGCTCGTTTTCAGATATGGCCGCCAACAGTTCGGCCAGACCCTCATCGAGCCAGTCAGGGTTGTTGCGCCAATAGAAGTGAGCCACCTCGTGGGCCATAAGGTGGCCGGCGTACTCAGCGGACTCGCCGCCATCATCGGCGTCATATTCGGGCAGCATCACAAAGTAGTCTCCATAATGAGTGCCATGGGAGTAGCCCAGCACCGCGGTTCCGAAGAGCAGGCCGACATAGTTGGTGGGCAGGGCGGCGCCTATGAAGTTTTCGACGCTGGCAACGCTGTGTTCCAGCAGGGCCATGCTGCGCTGCACTCCCGGAGACATTCGGATGATAGCCAAGTCGGCGGCTCCGGTGTGGGGGAGCGTTATCGATCGGCGTTCCACCGTGGTTTGCTCCGGGTCCAGCAGAGGACGGAGGAACGCTGGAGCTGCCTCGTTCACGCTGTCCATCAGGGCCACCACAGGCACCCATTCATCGGAGATGCCGTCTTGGAGCGTAGGGTGGGCCAAGACTTCGCGCAAGGCGAAAATCTCCGTGTAGGCCAGCCAGGACAGGGATTCCAACGCGGCGGCATCGGTTGGTTCCAACGAATCCAGAAAAGGCATGGCCGCAATCGATTTAGCCAATGCCGTATCTTCATCGTGGATGTAGTAGAGGCTTTCCACCGCACGGGCGGCGTCATTGCTCAAGTTATCAGCCATCCAAGGCTTGTACGCAATTGCATTCGCCAGCTCCACGTCCTCATCTGCGATCCAGCCCAGACGCTCGATGCTGATTCGCTCGCGCTCGTCTAAACCGTCCACAAGCCAAGCGAGGTCAACTAGCCGTTGGGTCAACGAAAGATCATGGCGAGCGATGTACCGCAAGTCGGAGAGAACGCCGTACTCGTTTTGCGAAACGCCGTCGTTCAGCCATGAAAGGGCAATGAACCGCCGTGCCAGAGTCACGTCATGGTAGGAAATCTCCCACAGTATTTCCACGACCTCTGATTCTGGTTGCGTAACGTCGTCCACCAGCCAAGGCTGCTCTACAATTTCTGCGGCAAAGGTCGGGAGATCATAGTCAATATCGCCTATGCGCTCGATGGCGACCCTTTCTGAACCGTTGATGCCGTCGGCGACCCAAGGACGGTCCAGGACTACTTTGGCAACGGCAGGGTTTTGCTTAGTCAGTGTTGACAGTTCCCGGAACGCTGGTCGCTCTGATTCGTCTACCCCATCTTCTATCCAGGGCAACCTGGCCGCATTCAACGGAGTTGGAGTCGGGATGCGCGTGAGCGTGGGCGCAAGTGTCGGTACAGGAGTTGGCACTGGGCGCGGAGTGTAGGTAAGCGTGGGGGTGCCCGTAGGAATTGACGCCGGAACAGCGTTGGTTGCGGGCAGCACTTGCGTTGCAGTCAGGATCCGGTTCTCCCTCGGTTCCGATGGCGAGTTAGAAGGGGCCGGTGGTGGATCCAACCTCAGTGCCCAAGGTGCTTCGATCGATTCGGTGAGTATGGCTAACCCGTATCCTGCGCCAACTGCGGCAACCAGAATTAACAGCACTATCGAGATGGTTACGAAACGCATCTAATCGGGGCCAATTTAAATAACCAGGGGCAACCGTCGTGGTTGCCCCTGCGGGGTGCAGTGTTACTAAAGGGACCAGTCGTCCGGGAGTTCCGGGGTGGGTAGCGGGCGGATCATGACCTCGACGAGGGCGGACTGGCCCTCCTCGGTGGCGCGGATGGCGCGCTGGAAGGCAGGCCGGATGTCCTCGGGGTTCTCCACACGCTCGGAGTAGCAGCCGAGGCCGTCGGCGACGACGCTGAAGTTGCCGCCGAGCACGGCCATCTCCGGGGGCGTGCCGTTGGGATCCTCCATGCCCATCATGCCGCCGCCGGTGCCGCCGTTGTTGATGACGACGGTGAGAATGGGCAAGCCCATGCGAGAAGCGGTCTCGAGGTCCATGCCGGTCATGCCGAAAGAGGCGTCGCCGAGGACGTGGACGACCAGGTGGTCAGGACGGCCCAGCTTGGTGCCGATGGCGGCGCCCACGGACCAACCCATGGCGGCCATACCACCCATAGCAACAAAGTTGCGCGGCAGGGTGGTCTCCCAGAAGGGGACCACGTAACCGCGGCTGCCGCCGGCGTCGTGGAGGGCAATGGTGCGGTCCTTGTCGACGACCTGCTGGAGCTCGTGGACCACGCGGTAGCCGTTGGTGGGGGACTCAGAATCGGTGAAGCGGGGCATCCACTCGGCCTCGGATTTCTCGTGGCAGGCGCGGATCTCGTCGACGATTTCCTGCTTCATGCCACCGCCGTTGGGGCCGATTCGCTGGCGCACGGCGTCGATGATGGCGCGGAGAGCGAGCTTGGCGTCGGCCAGCATGGGCAGGTCAACCTGGTAAGTCTTGTTGAGGTCGGCCGGGTCGGCGTTAATATGGATGATGCTGACGCCCTCGGGGATAGGGCGGCCGTCCGTGCCGTTGGGTTGGCGGAACGAGTTGCCGACGGCGAGGACGACGTCGGCCTTGCGGTTGATCTGGATGGCCGCGCCGGAGGCGTAGCGGCTGCGGGGATAGACGCCGCCGCCCAGGGAAAGGGGGTGGTTCTCCGGAATGATGCCCTTGGCCATGATGGTGGTGGCGACGGGCATGGAGAGCATTTCGGCGAGCTCGCGGACTTCGTCGGCGGCGCCGGCGCTCATGGCCCCGCCACCGGCGTTGAGGATGGGGAGGCTGGCGTTGACGAGCATGTCAGCAGCGCGCTGAACCTCGGCGTCGGACGGGCCGGATTTGCCGGGGGTGCCCACCGGGGTGTAGGCGAGGACCGACTCGTCGGCCTCGGCGGTGAGCACGTCCTGGTGCATCTCGAGGACGACCGGGCCGGGGGAACCGGAGCGCAGGGCGGTGAAGGCCCGGCGCATGACCTGAGGGATGTCCTGCACACGGGTGAAGGAGCCACGCCACTTGCACAGGCCGTCGAAGATGCTGGCCGACACCTCCTGCTGCCACTCCTGGCCGAGGTTCCGCATGGGGTGCTGACCCATAAGGAGCAGCACGGGGACGTTGTCGGCGTAGCAGCCCGCGATGCCGGTGAGGCAATTCGTCGCGCCAGGCCCGGTGCCGGTCATGGCGACGCCGACCTCGCCGGTGGCGCGGGCGTAACCATCGGCAATCTCGACGCCGAGGCGCTCGTGGCGGGCGGCAAAAGGCCGGATCGACGAGGCCCGCAACGGGCCCCAGAGGGGGTTCAGGCCGCCGCCGGCGAATCCGGATATGTAACGTATTCCTTCCTGTTCGAGGGCCCGGACAACGGCTTCGGATCCACGCATGGCTGCACCTCTCAACGGTAGGCGGGCGACCGGCGTTCCGAAGGGGAACGGGATTGCCGCGCTTCGCTTCCAATGACAGCCGGCTAATGGCTGTCCAATTGGCCGGGATGATAGGGCAGCGCGGGGATGGGGTCAACCGGGGCTCATGGCACGGATGAACAGGATGTGCGGGACACAATGCCGAAATAACGCATTGGCGGGCGCGCGTGAGCGGGGCGGGCTCAGGAGGCGGCGGAGTCGAGGATTATGTTGACCAGAGTCTCGATGTCGGGGAGGTAACCGTCCAGGTGTTCCTGTTCCATCCAATCATTGTAGAAGTTGGAATGGCAAGACTCAGCGACGCCGAAGGTGGTCCGGATGAGGGGGTTCTCCAGCCTTTCGGCCAGGTCAAAGACGGCGTGGCGGCGGTGAGCGTACTTGCCATGGGGCAATCTCCGGCTTTCGCAATAGGCTTTCAGGGCCTGGCTGGTTGCGCCCCAGAGCTTTTCCGAGCCCTGCACGGTATCGCCGGCTGCGATTTCGCGCCGGGCATCGTCGAGCAACTGCCGCGCTAAACGGGCGTGTTTATCTGTAGTAGATTCTGCGTCACTCATCGCTATTCACGTGGGTCTGGTCGATTGGCCGGGATGATAGGGCAGCGCGGGGACGGGGTCAATCGGGGTTCATGACATGGATGGAGAGGATGTGAGAGATACGGACGGATTGATTACTTCAAATGACGGCAGTGGGTTCACGAACACCCAGTTTGTCATCGCGAGGCGCGCAGCGACGTGGCGATCTCATTCCTCCACGGGACCCCGTTCCAATCCGAGATTGCCACGCTTCGCTCGCAATGACACTCTGAATGAAACAGGGTGTGCGTGTGCACGGGCGGCTACGTGGGCGGGCCGTGGGTAGGGGGAAACGGGTCGGCGGTGCGACATTGGAGGCAATTGACTGGGTGGCTGGCATGGGCCGGGTCGTCGGGGAGACCCAGGAAGGCCCGCAGTTCACCCATGTTCTTCACCGGCGGGAAGGGAGGCGCGGGACCGGGACCGGTGTTGAGGCGCTCGATGATGTCCCGCGTCCGGGCTGGGCGATGGTTCCCGTCGATGGCGCCTTCGATATCCGTGATCAGATGGCGCACACGCCGATGCAGGCGCGCCAAGGCCAGCCGACGTGGCCTGGGCTCGAGGGAATCGAGCCAGCCAGCGGTGACGGCGTAGACCTCGCGGAAAGTCCGGATGTGCCCGTTGGGGAGCCCGCCGTCGCAGATGACGCAGTAGAGAGCGGTCATCAGCCGGCGGCGAGTGGAATGGGGGCGACCCCAGTTAATGGCGGCCGCAGTCACGGAATGACTGGCGGAGCGGCGCAGGGCATCGGCTCCAAGGTCGGTCCGGCCGAAGGAGAGGTGGGCGGTCGCCCGATTGAGAAAGAAACGGCTGCGTTGCCGGTGGTGTTTCACGGTTCCGATGGCATTGGCTCCTCTGGTTGACGATGGTGATGATTTGGAGAGGCAGGATTTCGGATCGTTGTCAGGACACGGCCGGGGTACGCAACTATTTATCCTACTTTTCCGTGTACTCAGGATGTCCAGTCATCCCTGCGCGCGGGCGCGGATGGTCCCGGTGGAGCAGAGGGCAAAGCGGGTGAGCAGTCGAAATGGTAAGCCGCGGATTGCCCCCTGGGCCGGTTGCGATTTTTCACTGACGGGGTTGGCCGTCGATCCGAAATCCTGCCTCTGAGTTTGCGATTGGCAACAGCTGTTTTCCCAGGTGAAATCAGCATACGTGTTCGGATGCAGCGGCCGCAAGGGATGGGTGTCAGCATTGCGTACCGATTTGCGGAAATTGTCAGGATCAGGATTTTCGGGATTTGATGATTGCGCAGGATTGGGGGTTCTCCGGCTCATATCGGTTCCAATCCGGTTAATCCCGAAATCTTGAGAGTTGGGATTCTGAGGCTTCCCCCGCTAACCGGGCAGACGTGAGACGGGTGTCAGGATGGTCGCGGGATTGCCACGGCCGAGACGATCAACGCCGCATGGGGAGGACGAAAGAGACGCCCGTGGCTCGGCGTTGCGTGTCGAGGCCCGCCAGGAGGTGGGGGCCGATGGTCAGGAGATGAACTGAGCGGATCCGGGGCGGGCTTTGCCGCCGTGGACGGAAGGCTCGTGGCACCAGCGCGAGGCGTGGCGGCGAACCAGGGCGTAGATGTTTTCGTCGAAGCCGAGGAGGTCGCAGATAACGCGGCGGTCGAGGAGAGCGCGGTTGGGGTCGGCGTCGGCAAGGTACGCGGGCAGGAGTTCCAGATCGCGGAACTCGTTGAAGATGGCTTCGGCGGTGGCAAGCTGGGCGTCGGAGAGCGCGCGGAAGTCAAGGACGGGAAGTGTTTCGATCATCCGAATGGTAACTATTCCCCTGCCGGGTTGCTGCCGACTGGAGTGCCACCAGTAAGCGAACAGGCCCAGGGTGCTGTTGGCCCACAGGGCGAAAGCGTAATCCCAGCGTTCATCCGGGAACGCGACGTTCGGCCACGCTCGTCCGCCCAAGCTAGGGGTTTCCGTGAAAGCCAATGCCAAGGGTTGGGAATTGAAGCGGAAATCTAGATTCAAGTGGGCGCGGCTGGCGGTAGCCCAAACCTCGGTTGCTTTTTCTTCCATGCCCTCACGTTCCTGGAGCTCGGAATCGGGCTGGCACAGGATCCGGGTTTCCCGGCGGGCGTCGTGGTTCCAGAGGGCGGGAAACTGCGGGTCGGCTATCGGGTCAATTTTATCGAAAGGGCCACGCGGTGCCGGCCCGGTGATGTCGCGGTGCACCAAGCCGAGTTGGCCCACCTGGTTCAAGGGGGCCATGGGCAGATCCGGGGGGGTTCGGCCGATGGTGGGAAGCCAGAGCTTGGAGAAGCGCAGGTGCCAGGCTATTTGGGCTAGGGAGAAGTCGAAAACTCGGACCGGACCCCAGGGCTCGCCGTCGGGGGACAAGGGAGCGTCGAGCATGGCGCCGGCGGTGGCGGTTCCGATGGGGAGACGAGTGCCGCCGCTGGGGCTACCATCAATAGGACGGGCGCGGGGGGTATTGATGATGGGCTGAGCGATGGCGCTGGCCTGGGCCAAGCCCGGCGGGCGTCGGAACAAGGAAACGAAAGTTCCGCGCTGGGTCTCTTCGGAGGACTTGAACCGTTTGCGGGTGACGACCAGGCACTCGGCCATGCCGGTATCGGATGAGAAGGCAAGGTCACGGGCGACGCCGGGGTCATCGCGGTCGTAGCGCGCGATGCTCAAAACGGTGAGGTCGGTGTATTCAGTGCCAAGGAGTTGCCGGAAAGCCTGCCAGGAAAGACCGGCGGCGGCAGAAAGAGGGAGAACCAAGGCCAAGACACCCCCGGGCTTGACCTTGCGGTGGGCGAGGGCGGCAAAGGCGGAAGCGATACCGGCATTGCCGTGGTAGCAGGTATCGCGTCCCAGCCGATTGGTACGCTGGCCCATGGCGGTCTGATCTTCGGGAGTCGCATTGAAGGCAGCAAAGGCGGGGTTGGTGATGTCGGCGTGGGCGCCCTCGTGGTTGGTGGCGCGGGTGAAGGGCGGGTTCATTATCACCAGATCAAACCCGGCGTCGGGAACGTCGGCAATGACCCGGGCGGCGGTTTCCTGGCCGAAGCTACCCGTGCGGAGAGCAGGGTCGCTGGTGTTGAAAAGAGCCATGGCGGCGGAGGACTGGAGCAGTTCCAACGAGCCGATGGCGACAGTCCCGTCAGACTGGCGCCCGTAGGCCAGGGTGTAGAGGCGGGAATTGTCGTAGCCGACGTTGGGCTGGGCGCCGGACAGGGTGGAGCCGGTGATGTGGATGGCAGAAGGCATGACGTCGCAGCCGTAAAGGACTTCTTCCATCATCACAGGGTGGATAGCGGCGGGGTCGCCGCCGGCGCGTTCGTGTCGGGCGGCGATCTGCTCATACACAGCGGAAAGCAACGCGCCGGTTCCGCAGGCGAAATCGCCGATGCGGAGGTTTCCGATGGCCTCGGCGTCGGACCAGTCGATGCCGTTCAGCTTGGCGACGGCAAGGCGAGCCAGGAGTGACGCGGATTCGGGGAGGGTGTAGAAGGTGGCAAGGTATTTGCGGTCAGATATGAGACGCTGGAAAACGCGCCCGGTGAGATCGTGGGCGATGTGGGCGCCGGAAGCGTTGATACTCTCGGCGGTAAGCATCAGGCGTCGGAGGATGCGGGAAGCGGCGTCGGCGGGCAGTTGTTCGACGATGTCGTGGGCGACGGCAAAGATGGGCCAATAGTTTATGTCAAGGATTTCCTTCCAGGCGGTCAGAGTTTCCTGCTGGGGATTGGACACGTTGTCGCCGATGGTTTCACGGAGAGACTTGACGCCGGTATGGATGCCGTGCAGACGACCCTGAAAGCCGATGGCGTTGGCGATGATGGCGCAAATCATGCGGCGGGTCTGTGGGACATCGGTGAGACCCAAGCCGCTGGCGATGTACGGGGCGATGTTAGGACGGAGCTGGTGCATCTCGTTGAGAATGGCCACCGCGCCGTCGATGGCTTTCTGCAAGGCAAGGGCGGATTCGTCAACGGCGCGTTGCGGCACCGACACCAGCCGGACGAGGTCCGCCAGGTCGGATACGGAACCTTCCAACCAGCCGGATTCCGGGAAGCGTATTACGTCGTCGCCGGCCTTGGTGAATAGACACCAGGCCGGCTGGGCCTGGTGGATGAAGGCTACCAAGTCATCCGCGTCACGGGTACCCCGAGGATAACGCAGGGCGATTGACGCTTCGATGATGCGGTTGCCCTCATTGACTTCGAGACCCAGGCGAGATCGGGCTTCCCGTTCGACGCCGCGTGCGGGGATAAATTCGGCTTCCAGAATCACAGGGGAACGGCCGGGAGCAGTGATGAGGATGTCGGGCTGGAGATTGGGCCGTCCGGCTATAGTCCGGACGTTTTCGGAGCGGACGGCAAAGGTGGGCATCATATTCTGCAATGCAATGCCAAGGGCGTTGTTGGCACTGGGTTCAGTTTGGCGGGGAGTGGGCATTCCAGGCTCCGCAGAGGGATAGCAACGGGTGGGGTTAGGATAGATAGCCGGCGGGTTGGCGGTCAACGAGCGGAACGTCAGTATCCGGGGCGGTTTGTTGACCGGCCGGCGGGGTGTGGGTATCATCGGCGCTACTTGGCGGGCCGTGCGGAGGTCACTGTCCTCACGAGATTGCCGCGCTTCGCTCGCAATGACAGATGGCTGGGGCGTCGGGATCGCCGCGCTTCGCTCGCAATGACAAGAACCTCACCCTTGCAATGACATTTTCACTGGAGAATTACCATGCCGCAGGCCCATGAGTTGATTGTGCAGTTTCTGGAGGAGGCGGGGATTGACGCCGTGTTCGGGATACCGGGCGGCGGGACGGGGCAGATTTTCACCAACCTGGTGGGGAAGGAGCCGGCCATCAACACGTACCTGACGCGGCACGAGCAGACGGCGGCGATCATGGCCGACGCCTACGCGCGGGCGACGGGGAAGCCGGCGGTGATCATGGGGCAGGGGCTGTTCATGGGGTCGAACGCGTCGTTCGGCATCATGGAGGCGATGCTGAGCAGCAGCCCGATGCTGGTGCTGACGGACACGTCGGACGGCGGCGTGGGGCAGCATCCGGCGAACCAGTCGGGGGCCGGCGAGTACGGGAGCATCGACCTGCACAACATCTTCCGGTCGATGACGAAGTACACGACGCTGGCGACGTCGCCCAAAGAGGCGGCGCTGGGGGCGCAGCTGGCGATCAAGCACTCGATGAGCGGGCGGCCGGGTCCGACGTGCCTGCTGATGCGGACGGCGTCCATCGCGGGCGAGGTCGACCTGGAGTCACCCCCGTTCATCCACGACACTGCGGGATACCTGAACACGGCCAAGCCGCAGGCGGCGCCGGCGGATATCGACAAGGCCGTGGAGATCCTGTCGCAGTCGCGGCGGCCGGTGATCGTGGCGGGGAACGGCGTGCACATGGCGGGGGCGCACGGCGCTTTGCAACAGCTGGCGGAGCAATGGAACGCGCCGGTGGCGACGAGCTACAAGGGGAAGTCGGCCATCGCAGAGACGCACCCGCTTTCGGTGGGCATGGTGGGGGTTTACGGGCAGGAGGCGGCGAACCGGGCGGTGGGAGACGCGGACACGGTGGTGATCGTGGGGGCGAAGCTGAGCCCGCAGGACACGGTGCGGGAGCGGCCCAACATCTTCAACCCGCGGGGTCAACGGATCATCCAGATTGACATCGACGACCGGAACGCGGGCTGGACCTTCCCGGTGGAGCTGGGGTTGATCGGCGACGCGGGGAGCATCCTGGGTCAGCTGGTGGAGGCTTCGGCGGAGGCGTCGGCGTCCACGGCCGGCGACCGGAGCGAGTGGGCCGGGGCATTGCCGGGTCGCAAGCAGGAGGCGGAGTTTTACGAAGACGCGGGGCTGCACACCGACTCGTCGCCGGTGCTGCCGCAGCGTTTGGTGCGGGTCCTGCAAGAGACGATGCCGGCGGACACGGTGTACGCGCTGGACGCGGGGAACAACCGGACGTGGATGGCGCATCTGTTCCAGTCGCAGCAGGCGCACACGTTCTTCTGCCCGGGCGGCACGGCGGGCATGGGCTGGGGGCTGCCGGCGTCGGTTGGGCTCCAGATCGCGTATCCAGGGCGGCCGGTGGTGTCGGTGACCGGCGACGGCGGATACATGATGACGGTGAACGCGCTGTCGACGGCGATGCAGTACGAGCTGCCGATCATCTGCGTGGTGTTCAACGACGGCGCGCTGGGCATGGTGCGACACCACCAGGCGCCGGGACAGTACATCGCGTCTGAGTTCGCCGAGACGGACAACGCGGCGGTGGCGCGGGGGTTCGGGTGCTTCGGCGTGCAGGTGGCGGACTCGCGGAACCTCGCCGACGCACTGCGGGACGCGCGGGCGTCGGGTCTGCCGGCGGTGGTGGACGTGCTGATCGACCGGGGGCCGAGCCCGGACGACTGGCGGGCGGACGCGCGGAGGTCGGGGGAGACTTAGGCGGGTGGCATACTGAAAGCAACCCCTACCATGAAACGGAGCCTCCATGAGTCAACAACCCGACAACGAGATCGGTGAAGCTGTCAGTTTCCTGCTTGAGTTGATAAACGACCTCAACAACGATTTGGAAACTGATCGCAGAATCGAAGCAGCCTCATTGGCCGCGAAACTTGGAGGTAACGCCGCCGCAGTTGCGGCTCTGGTTCAGTTGGCCGAGAGCGTCAACATGGACCCGCACACGAGCATCGCCCGTCTCGAGATTGCGCGTGAAGTGGAAAAATTGGGAGACGCAGAGGGTTCCGTCAGGATACTCGTCCCCATATGCGAGGCCGATGATATCGAATGGGAAGAGCGCAACGAGGCGGCACAGGAAATCCTGAGGATAGGCGATACCGTGGCCGGCATCTCAGGCATCAACGCCGTATTCTATTTTGCCCGCGAAAGCGGCATTGACATGGGGTTTGACGAGGCGGAGTACCGCATATCGGCAGCCGAAAGGATGCACAAAGCCGGCAATACGGCGGACGCAGTTGCCATATTGAATGTGATCGCCGAAAGCGAGGAGGACGAATACAGTCACTCGGACCGCTGGAATGCGGCGGTCACGCTCTCTAATATCGGCGATAATGCCGCCGCTGCAAAGGCCTTTTTGTCGTTGGCAGTTGACGACCACGACGCGGAAGATCAAGACAGGCTAGACGCCGCACTCAAAGTTGCCGAGCTGGGCGACTGGGAAATGGCGAGCGAAGCTCTGGTGACTGTCGCCGCTGAATGCGAAGACGAGGAGATAAGGCTAAGAGCTGCTATACAGGTGGCATCCTTCATGGATGAAGGAGCCGAACGAGCAATTGAGATAATCGGCGCCTTGCTATCGCGGCGGTACAGCTACCGGCAACTGATGGAGGCCCAGATGGAGCGAGACTTCGACGTTAGCGACCAGGCGCCAATCTTGCCACGGGCCGCCACAATGACAGATCAGGAAAAGGCCTGGGCTCTGATACTGGAGGCGGCCAAGATCCTGTATCCTCGCGCATTCGCTGATTGACAACGAACCGGAGGCTTGGGTTTGCCCCGGTATTGATGTGGACAAAATGGGAGTTCCCAATTTTGAGAACCGGACGCTGTACTACGGCGACAATCTGCCGGCTTTGCGGCGGATGAACAGCGAGACGGTGCATCTGATTGCCACGGATCCGCCGTTTAAGAAGCAGCGCGGGTTTTTCAGCGACGCCGGGGGCTATGATGACCGCTGGACATGGCAGAAGGATATCCTGGGACTGGACCGCAAGGGGAACGCCATAGCTGAGAACCATGACGACTGGATTGACCAGATACAGGACGACTGGCCGGGTGCTTGGAGCGTGATTGACGCTGCCCGCACGGTGTACGGCGACGACATGGGGGCGTTTTTGTGCTGGCTGGGCGTGCGGTTGATGGAGATGCACCGGATACTGCGGGATGACGGCAGCATCTACTTGCACATTGATCACACGGCACACGCTTGGACCAAAGCGCTTATGGATGCGATATTTGGTTCACGCAATTTCAAGTCCGAAATTGTCTGGCGCAGAACTACTAGTCACAGCGACGCCAAGGGTCTGGGTAACGTTCACGATAGCATTCTATATTACCGCAAAAGTTCCAATATAATCTGGAATCCCATTTTCCAGCCGTTAGACCCAGAATACGTTGAAAATTACTATCGCTACAAAGATGGAGATGGACGCCGGTTCATGTCAGCTGACTTGTCGGGCGCAGGGCCAGGGCCTGACCGAAGTTTCGGGGAACGCGGGTCAATCGCGCCTCCCAATGGTCGGCATTGGATGTATGACGACGATGGCATAACAAGACTGATGTCCGAGGATAGGATATTTTGGACCAGAAACGGGGTTCCCCGTCTCAAAGTTTATCTTGACGAACATCCCGGAACGCCGGCCGCGGACGTTTGGACCGACATACTGCCATTGCGGTCATGGCACAAAGAGCGCACCGGCTATCCGACACAGAAGCCAATCGCCCTATACGAGCGCATTGTCGCGGCGTCCACCAACCGCGGTGACATCGTACTGGACCCGTTCTGCGGTTGCGCCACCACACCGATTGCCGCGGAACGGCTTGGGCGACAGTGGGTGGGTATGGACATCTGGGAGCGGGCCTATACAGAGGTCACCAACCGGCTGCGGGAAAACAACATCCTGGTGGACGATCCCGACCTAGAAGGGCAGCCCAACGTCAACGGGATGCTCCAATTTGCCGAGTACCGGCTGAATTTCATCGACAACAAGGACAAGGGTGAGGAATTTCCAGCCCGCACCGACGACAACGAGGTGGCGGCGCCGTCGCTGCGGCTGAGAACCCGCCGGCCCACGGAGCCGTGGCAGCAGTTGAGCAACGCGCTGATGCGTCGCATGCTGATTGCGGCGCAAGGACGCAGCGGTTTGGTGGGCTGCGCGGGGTGCGGCCGGCTGATGGAATCGGACTTTTTCCACCTGGACCACATCAGCCCGAAATCCGAAGGCGGCGAGAACTACATCACCAACCGCATCCTGATTTGCGCGCCATGCAACAGCCGCAAGTCCAACACCAGCACGCTCACCGGCTTGCAACGGGGCAACCGGCGGGAAGGCTGGATGAAAGATCGCAAGATGGCGGAAGAGATGCAATCACTGGCCCGGATGCGCGCGGAGTGGATACGTGACGAGTGGGGAACGGAGCATTGCGAGGAGTTCATCAACGGGTTGCCATAGGTATCAAATAACCGAGCGGCCTGTCTGGATTCCGGCCCCGTATCGAGTACGGGGTGACGTCCTTTCGTGGGAATGACGGTATCTGCGAACACAACCCAATGCCAAGACGAGGAAAACCATGGAATTTTGGACGGATGAACAGCTGGCTTCGATTGACCGGATGCTGAACCCGCGCTCGATCGCGGTGGTGGGAGCGACGCCGCGGATGCAGTACGGCGGGCGGTTCGTGGCCGCGGCGATGGGGTCGATGGAGCGGGGGGTCAACGTGTATCCGGTGAACCCGCGCTACGAAGAGGTGCAAGGGTTGCAGTGCTATCCGTCGGTGTCGGCGCTGCCGGAGGCTCCGGACGTGGTGGGCATCGTGGTGCCGTATCACGCGGTGCTGGACACGCTGCGGGAGAGCCACGAGAAGGGGGCGAAGTCGGCCATCGTTATCTCGGCGGGGTTCTCAGAGCGCGCCGTTGACGACCGGCGAGACTTGCAGGCGGAGTTGGGCCGGTTCGCTCAGGAGTCGGGGATGCGGGTGAGCGGGCCGAACTGCCTGGGCCTGGCGAACCTGAAGGACGACATCTGGGCCAGCGCGGGGTCGCGGGGATCGTCCGGGTTGAGCGGGTCGATTGGGCTGGTGTGCCAGAGCGGGGCGTCGGCGTTCGGGCCGTTTTTGACGCGGGCGGTAGACGAGGGCATCGGGTTCACGTACATCGTGTCGACGGGGAACGAGGCGGATCTGGACTTCTGCGACTTCGCGCGGTACCTGCTGGACGACGACGACACGCGAGTGATTGCCGGGTTCGTGGAGGGCTTCAAGGACGGGCGGAAGTTCCTGGAAGTGGCGCGGATGGCGGCCGAACGCGGGAAGCCCATCGTGTTGATCAAGATCGGGAGGTCGGACCTGGGATCGCGGGCGGCCGGGTCGCACACGGCGGCGCTGACGGGCGAAGACACGGCTTACGAGGCGGCGTTCGCTCAGTACGGCGTGATACGGGTGCAGGACTACGACGACCTGCTGCAGGTGTCCCACATGATGGCGCGAAGCCCGAGGCCGTCGAGACGTGGGGTTGCGGTGGTGTCGCACTCGGGCGGGATCAGCAGCCTGACGGCGGACATGTTCGGGCAGGCGGGGCTGGACCTGCCGCCGCTGTCCGACCGGGCGCGGGACGGGATCAACGACATTCTCAAGGGGTTCGGGTGGGCGGCCAATCCGTCGGACGTGACCGGGTTCGCCAACAGCGACGACTTCCCGGCGATCATGTCGTTCATGGCGGAGGACGAGGGCATCGGGACGCTGGTGGTCGCCTCGGCGGGCGCGGACCCGCAGGCGACGCAGGTCATCGCGCAGCGGGACGCCAGCGGAATGCCGGTGGCATTTCTGTGGACGGGCACGCGAGGCGCGCAATCGGGTCTGCCGTTGCTGCGGCAGGCGGGGATACCGGTGTTCTACGTGCCGGACAAGCTGGCGGCGGGAGTGCGGTATCTGAACGACTACCACGACTGGCGAGAGCGTCAACTGGCACGGGGGTTCGCGGAGGCCGGCGAGATGACCAGCGAACAGGTCGGGGCGGCCGGGGCTTTGGATGGAGGCGGATCCCTATCGGAATACGACAGCAAAGGGTTGATCCGCGCGTTCGGCGTTTCGACCACGCGTGAGGAGGTCGCCGGTGATGCCGAGGCGGCGGTGGCTGCAGCGGAGCGAATCGGGTATCCGGTGGCGTTGAAGGTGAACTCGGCGGACATCCTGCACAAGACGGAGGCGGGCGCGATACGGTTGGGCCTGGCGGATGCCGATGCGGTTCGGAGAGCATTTGATGCCGTGACCGCCGGCGCGCGGGCCTACGATGCCAATGCGCGGATTGACGGCGCTGTGGTTCAGGAGATGGTGGCCGGCGGCGTGGAGACCATCGTGGGCGTCTCTTACGACGCGCAATTGGGGCCGATCCTGCTGTTTGGGACGGGCGGCGTGATGGTGGAGGTGTATAACGACGTTGCGCTGAGGCTATGCCCGATTGCCCGCGAGGACGCCCTGGAGATGATCGACGAGGTGAAGGGGGCGCGGTTGCTGCGCGGGTTCCGCGGAGCGCCGGCGGCGGACGTTGACGCGCTGGCGGACGTGCTGGTGAGCGTCTCGCAGATGGCGGCGCAGCTGGAAGGATCGCTGGGCGAGCTGGACATCAACCCGCTGATGGTTTTGCCAAATGGGCAGGGTGTGAAGGCAGCGGACGCGCTGGCGGTGGGAGCGAGTTAGCGCGTTGAATTCCAAGGCCGAAAGCGAGGTTGAACACCTATCGCCGGAGCAGCGGTCGAGCGCTGCGCTGGCAGAGCGGTTCAGAAGATTCGCGGCAGAGGAGTGCTCAGCGGCTTCGGACGAGGGAGCCGGCTCGCGGACTTACGAGATCCTGTCCGAGACGGTAGCGAAAGAGCCTGAGCTGCTCAGCATGGCTCGGAGATGTCGGGTCGGGCAACCGATACCCAATCTGCTTTTTGCGGCCGTCAAGCGGGTGGTTGCGTCATTCCCCAGCTCGGAACTGGCCGCTCAATACCGCCGCGCCGGGACTTCCGGCCATCCAGCGCAGGATTTGGGAAGCACATTCACGGCCTTCGTGGAGGCGCATCGGGACCGGATCGTTGACTTGCTGCAGACGCGGATGGTCCAGACCAACGAGGTTGGTCGATGCTCGTACCTGATGCCTGGTTTCGGGATCGTTGCGAGCGAGCATCCGAACATGCCGCTTGCAGCGCTGGAAGTGGGAGCCAGCGCGGGACTGAACCTGAACTGGGACAAGTACAGGTACCGATACTCTAACGGCGATGAATTCGGACCGGCAGGCTCGAAGGTCGTGCTCGAGTGCGACGCCAGGAATGGATTGCCGGAGTTGCCAACGAGTTTCCCCAAAGTGAATTTCAGGGTCGGGATCGACCTGGCGCCGGTGGACCTTGGCGACGACGAGGAATACCGGTGGATGCAGGCATTGCTGTGGCCGGAGCACCAGGATCGTGGAGCCCGGCTAGCTGCGGCCAGGGATGTCTGGCTGCAATCACCGCCGGCGATATTGCGCGGTGACGCTGTGGAGCTGCTGGCCGATACGCTGGAGGAGGTGCCGCAGGAATCGGCGTTGTGCGTGTTTCACTGCCATACCCTGAACCAGTTCCCCGCAGAGGCCAAGGAGCGGTTCGCCAGCATTTTGCGTGACACGTCCTTGCGAAGGACGGTGTATCACATGCCGTCGGAGGGGCAGCGCGTCCGCCTATGCAGGATAGTGGAGGGAACAGTGACTAACCTGCTGTCGGCGCGCAGGCAAGTACACGGCAGATGGCTCGAGTGGGATACTGATGCAAGGGTATCCAACCAGTAGGGATCGCCGCGAGACACGGGGCTTCTCGTTGTTGGCGCTTACTCGCGGGGCGATTTGGGTTGCCGGTTGCGGTTGCTCAACTGCAATGCAATGATGGCCGCGACGGTGGCTGTAGCATAGGTAGCGATATTGGAGTCCTTGCGCAGCGCTGTAGCGACAGGTTTCAGGCATCCGAGGACTTCGCCGTCGCCGATCCTACCCTTGCATTGATAGGCGTCAATCGCGTACGGGGTCAGCAGGAAAATCCAAATGATTGATCCGGCAAGCAACCAGGCTGCGATGCCACCATGCGCCAGTGCTATGACGCGGCTGAGCGGGTTCATATCTCCAACTGGTCGTATTTCAAGCCGATCACCAGTGCGCAAATCAGGCCTGTGATAACAAAACCGGGCACCGCTGCGTGGTCCACCCAACCAAAGTGGGGGATAAAGGAAAGCAGGGCAAGCAGGAACATAAAGGCTGCCCCACAAAGTATGCCGCCGATTATCCCGGCAAGAACAGCCATGTCGCTCCTCCTGAAACTGGAGCTATCCACGTCCCATATGATGCGCGGTATGGCATCACCGCAATCATAGCACGGCTCATCATTCCTGTAGGACTTCGCCGGAAAGCTGGTTGATGCCGTGGAGGCGACGAGGACGGCGGCGCGCTTTCGGAGTACGACAACAAGGGGCCGATTGCGGCGTTTAGGGCGCCGACCACCCACGATGATGGGGTTGGGGGATGCCGAGGCGGCGGTTGCGGTTGGCGCGCCGGCGATACGGCGGATTACTCGGCGGGCCAGCCATCCGGGAGATCGCCGGCGCTCAGCGCAGTTTTGATGGCGTCGGCGGCCCCGGGCGTAACCCATTGGCTCCACACGTCTACGTTGTTGTTCAGCCACCAGACGGCGGCGGCGTTGACGCCCGCGTCCGGGTTGCTGTCCTGCCACTGGGCGGCGACTTTGTAGATTTCGATGTTGAAATCCCATTTGCGGAGCATTTCCACGACGTCCGGGGCTCGCCCCGGCAGGTCGTAGTTGACTCCGATGAGAATGGTGGCGTCCTCGTAGGCACACGCCTTCGTGGTGAACCAGCACTCGTCGCTGTAGGGCGGCTCTTCCAGGCGCACCAGGTCCAGGTTGAGCGCCGGCTCGTTGGTGCCCCACTGGTAGCCCAGCCATGGCTCCTGCTTTTCGTAGGCTTCGTACACGATCCGGTTCAGCTCAGCGCCATCGCCGGGGTTGAAGATCTCCACATGGTCGGACAGCCCGTAGCCGAGGATCTGCGCGGCGTTGACGCGCTCGCAGGCCCAGCTGACGATGCAGGAGACTAGCCGGGCCTTGTCACCGGTCTCGGGGGTTTTGAACAGGTCCTTGTACTTCTGCTCCTTGAGGTCTTCCACGCTGTCCAGTTCTGGGTATTGCTCCTGGAGGTATCTGGGGATGACGAAAGCGGACTGCCAGTCCTTGCCCAGGCTCTGGCCGATGGAAAGCACCTCCCCATCGTCGCGGGCGGAGTTCCAGACCTCCTCCTGGTTGGGCAGCCAGATCTCCATGGTGACGTGGGTGTCGCCGTTCTTCAGGCCCTGGAACATCGGCACCATGGTTCCGAACCTGGCTTCGGTGGGGTAACCGTAGCCCTTCTCGACGATGTACTGGGCGATGCGGTTCTGCAACACCACGCTGGACCAGTTCAGGTCGCTGAAGATGATAGTTTCTCTGATTGGCTCGGCTGCCGGCGCTTCAGGAGCAGGGATGACGGTGGGGGTGGCCTCCACGGGCATTGCCACAATTTGGGTAACGGTGACTTCCTGAGTGACCAGAACTTCCTGGGTGACGGGGACTTCGACCTGCTGAATAACCACACGGGTCACCTCAACAGGCTGCGGCGCGGCGGCGGGCGAGCAGGCCAGGGCGGCGACGGCGATAGCGACGACCACCAGCGCCGCGGCCGAAGTTGAGAGCGGCGTTGCGTACCTGGCGAGCAAGGCGGTTTCCCCCTGAACCTCTGTGAATATCCGCGGAGCGTTATGTTAGCATATCGCACCTAGCGCGGCCGGCGGCGGTGTCGAGCCTCGTCAGCCGGCCATTTTGGATGTTGCCGATGTCTACGCTTTCCATGCTCTGGGGACGGATTGGCACCAAGCTCTACCTGGTGCTGGCTTGCGCAGTGTTTCTCACCCTGGTGTCCAGCGCCGTCGGCGTGTGGCATTTTGAGAACAGTGGGCGGCACACCCACCGGATGCGCGACGAGGCGGTGCCGGTGCTGGAAGCCTCCTGGCAAGTTTACGCCGACGCGCAGGCGCTGCCCAGCATGGGCATCGCCCAAGTCGGACTGATCGATTCTGACGACGTAGCAGCGGCTTTGGCCAGGGTGTCTAACGGCCTGGACCGGGTCAACGAGGCTCCCGACCTGCGTCCGAAGGCTGACCGGGTGGGCGTCAGCGCGGGCAAGGTGGCCGGACACGTTGATGACCTGATTGCGGGCCGCCAATCGCTGGAGGAGGTTGCCCAGAACGTTGAGGCAATGACCAACCGGCTGGACCTGGCGGCGGGGGCGGACCGGACGATTCTGGCGGCGGAGGTGGTGGTCCGGGACGGTCTGCGCACTGACAACCTGGCCGACTTGCGCAAAGTGCGCTCCGAGATGGATGAATTGCTCGCGCGGCCGCCAGGATTCCGGGCCGAACACGTCGAACTGTTCAACCGGGTGTTCGACTCCCAGGAAGACTACCTGGAACACGGGGAGCAAGTGGCGGCGGCGGGGGCGGCGCTTGACGCTGAGGCGCTAGTGATGGAAGAGGCCTTGAACTCGCTGCTGGCCGCTTCGCGCGAGGCGTCGGACGCCGGACTCACGGAGGCGGTGCGGAGTTTTGACCGCGGCCGAGTGATACTGTTGGCCATCAGCGGCGCCAGCGTGTTGGCGGCGGCGGCTTTCGGCTGGCTGTGGGTGGGTCGGGCCCTGCTGCGCCGTCTGTCGCGGCTTTCGGAGCGGATGCGGGCAATGTCCCGGGGCGATTTCAATACGCCGGTGCCGGAGGAAGAGATCGGCGATGACGAGATCGGGCAGCTGGCCGGCACGCTGGAAGAGCTCCGACAGTATGCGCTGGAAGCGCAGCGGCTGAACGAGGTCGAGCAACTGGCGGAGGAGCTACAGGGGAAGAATACCGCGCTGGAGCAGGCTCTCAGCGACCTCAGCACTGCTCAGGACCAGATCGTGATGCGGGAGAAACTGGCATCTCTTGGCGAGCTCACCGCCGGCGTGGCCCATGAAATCAGGAACCCGCTGAACTTCATCAAGAATTTCTCCGAGGCCTCCGAAGAGCTGCTGGAAGAGATGAAGGAGACCATCGCAGAAAGCGACGACGGCCAGTTGGACGAATCACAAAGCGATCTGCTGGATGACATTTTCACCGACCTGAGCGAAAACCTGGGGCGCATCCGCGGCCATGGGGACCGCGCCAACCGCATCGTCCACGACATGCTGATGATGAGCCGCGATTCGGTCGGACACCAACCCACCAACATCAACCACCTGCTGGACGAACACGCCCGTCTGGCTTACCACAGCGTCCGGGCCACCGATTCCAATTTTCAGCTGGATTTGCAGTACGACTTTGACGAGACCATCGGAGAGATTGACGTCAACCCGCAGGACGTAGGCCGCGTGTTTCTCAACATCGTCAACAACGGCTGTTACGCCACCAACGAAAAACGCCTCACCCTGGAAGAGGAACAGCCCGGCAAGGGGTATATGCCTACCCTTTGGATTTCCACCCGGCTCAATGAAGAAAACGTTGAGGTCCGCATCCGCGACAACGGCACCGGGATGCCGCCCGAAGTTATTGAGAAGATGTTCAATCCGTTCTTCACCACCAAGCCCACTGACAAGGGCACGGGCCTCGGGCTGTCGATCTGCAACGACATCATCCGGCGCCACGGCGGTGGAATTCTGGTGGAATCGGAGCCGGGCGAGTTCACCGAAATGATTATCGACCTGCCCCTGCATCCCCCGATCGAAGAGGAGCTAATCGAACCGGAAGATTCCGACGACTCGGCCGTTTTGGAAAATAGCCTGGCATGAGGCTGGGAACGGGTATAGCGGCGTTGACTAGCGTTCCTGGAGGACTTCGCCGGAGAGTTGGTTGATGCGGTAGAGGCGGACGAGGACGGCGGCGCCGGTGCGGTCCGGGTCGCGGTCGAGTTCGCCCTGGACGGTCCGGGACATGACATTGTCGCGGATCGCGCCCTCGCGGTACATGGTGGCGGTTCCGTAGAAACGCAGGTTGACCCGGTCGGTGGGATGACGATAGAAGAGCACCACCCTGGAGCCGTTCTCGATATTGGCGGCGGAATTGCGCCAGCCGCGTTCCCAGAAGGCAAGGGTCTCGCGATCAAAAACCAGGACGCTGCCGCGCATGCTGATCTGGGGTTCGCCGTCCGGCGAAACCGTGGCGATGAACATGGGGCAGCGGTCGGCCAGGGCGTTGTCAATGCGATGGCGAAGTTCGTCGTCAATGTGGATCATGGGGGTCTCCTGATCGCCAGCCCGTCCGAGGCAAACGGAGTGTACAGCGCGAAAAGCCTAGCCGATCACGGGCACCGAGGGATCGAAGGCAACTCTGGCAGCGGCCAGGGCAGCCCGTTTTTCGGCATCGCGGGCGGCGCAGGCAGCGCTCATTGCCAGCACGTCCTTGGCCCATTCGTCTACGGGCACGTCGATCATGCGTCCGGCGAAAGGAGCCGCGGCGGTGCCGGCGGCAAGGGCCTGGGCGAATACTTCGCGGACCTGCGTGTAGTATTCGACCAGGGACTCTGTGGGAGTGTAGGCTTCGTTGACAGGGGCGATCCAGGCGGGGTGCCCACTGACCATGCCCTTGAAGCCCAAGTTTCGGGAGTCGGTGGCAATTTTGACCATCTCCTCGTGGGAGAGGTTGCCGGACTGGATGCCCATTGGATCGGCGACAGCGACGGGCTGGACGCCGGCCGCAGTGGCCTCAATGCACAGCCGGCCCCGGGCGAACACAAAGGCGTCATGCTCCGAGGATTGGGTGATGCCCAGAGACGCAGCCAGGGCGGCCTCGTCGATGCCCACCTGTTTCACTCGAGGGGACGCGGTGATGATCTCACGAATGTGCCAGACGCCGGCGGCCGTTTCGATGGAGGGCACTATTTCGAGAGAGCCCCGGGCCACGCCATGTATCTTTTCCAAGTCGGCCAGGATCGCGTCGGCTTCGGAGACCTGATCTGCCGACTTTGCTCCCGGCAGCAGTATTCCGGTCAATTCAGGAGCCACCGCGGCGTCGCTGTCGGCGTAGACGGAGTCAGCCTTGACGCGCACGAAGACCTGCGCTCCGCCCTTGCCGGCGAGGGCCACAGACTGCCGCAGGGTTTTGCGAACCTGAGCAAGTTCGGCGGCGGGAGTGCCGTCTTGCAGATCGATGGTGACCGCGTCGGCGTGGTGCATCCAACTGCGGGAGATCATCCGCGATTGGACGGCGGGGACGATCAGGTTGGAGCGTCGTACCAGGATGGACATGTTGGACAGCTCCCGATCAGCTTGGGGATTCCACGGCCTCGGCGGCGCGCACGCGATCGATGGCTTCGGCTTTTTCCTGATCGCGTTCCTGGCACAGGCTATGCCATTGCAACAGTTCTTCCGCTCTGGCCGCTTCGTAGCGGTCGATGACGCGGTGACGGCCCAGGTAAGAGTCGGCGGCCATAGGTCGTGGAGCGGTTTCCCGATTGACGGAGGAAACGTCGATCTGGACCCAGGTTTCTCCGGTGTGGGCGAGCTTGCGGTATTCCCGGAGAACCCACTGGGCGTCCGAGATTTCGTCGTCGGACGCGGCAAAGCCGCGGGTCTGAGGCTCCACGACGGCAGGGTGCAAACCGCCGCCGATGCGGAACCCACACTTTCGGGCCGCGTCCGCTTCGGCGAAAGCGCGGTCGGGGTCGCTGACGCTGCCGGTTATGTTAGGCGTGAAGGGAGACGCATGGGGTTCGCGACCGGAGGCGCGGGCGGCGAGTTCGACCTCCCCCTTGCCGTAGACGAACTGATCGAAGGGGACGAACATCTCGACGCCGAGGTCCCGGGACATGTCGTAACCGGCGGCGCCGCCGAATTCCCGCACGCGGGGGCTGGCGGTGACGATCTCGTAGGCGTTGGCGACGCCGACCGCCGTCTCAATGTTGGCGCCGATCTCCACGGTGCCGGGCCGGATGCCGCGCTCGGCTTCGAGGCGGGTGATGATCTCGTCCATGCGCTGGATTTCGTGGCCGTACTCGGCCTTGGGGTAGTTGACCTGCATGAGGCCCGGCCAGACGGCGGCGTTGAGGTCCGCTTCCATCAGGTCGTGATTGATGCGGCATACCGCGTCAGCGCCGCCCTTGTTGACCACGGGGATGGACTCACGGACCAGGTTACGGGCCACGTCCTTGAGATCAGGAGGGACCGAATCCTCGAGGTCCATGTTGATGAAGTCGCAGCCGCGATGCCAGGCGTTGTTGATGAAGCGCGGGGTGACGATGGGCATCGTCAGCCCGGACCGCTTCAATCTCCGTGGTGTGGTCGCCATAGCGGGCTCCTAGGGAACGGGGATGGGAATACCATCGGCAGCGGCGGCTTTGAAACGGTCCCGGCTAGCGCAGGCATCGGCAAGGGCGATGGTGTTGGCAGCCTGTTTGACGATGTCCGGCGTCAGAACGCGGTCGTCCACTGATACCATGGTGCAGGTGTCCGATAAAGTGGCGGAGGCGTAGGTTTCGCACAAGGCATGGGCCGCGGCAACTTCGGACTCGGACGGGGTGAAGCCGGTGTTCAAAGGACGAACCTGGTTGTCCAGAACGCAGAAGGAGCCCTTGAAACCGATTCTGCGGCCTCGTTGGGCAGCGGCGAGGGTGTTTTCGGGGGTGGCCAACAGTCCACGGTCGGGGAAGCGCCACCACGCGCCCAAGGGGACGGTTCCGGTGGGCGACGCCAGGGTCACCAGCCGTTGCATGAGGTACTGCATCAGATGGGTTTCACCCGAGGGTTCGGGCCGCAGGTCCATCACCAGGTCGGCGCGGCCGAGGGAGAGTCCCCAGGTACGGGAACTGGCCGCGGCGATTTCGAAGCCGTTGTGATTGCCAACGGCGGTCTCGAGGGACAGGACCAGTTCGACGCTGCCGGGCAACATGCCACGACGGCTTTCCAGTTCGGACACGATGGCGTCGATGGCGGTGACCTGTTCTGGAGTTTCGGCGCGGGTCACGACGATGCCGTCGAGGCCGGGCCACACGGCGGCAGTGAGATCAGCAAGCATCAGCTCCGGGTCGATTTGAACGAACACCTCCGCACCGGTGGACTTGGCGGGGGCCAGGGCTTCGCGCAGAGACTCCCGGGCCGCCGGTTTGTCGGGTTCGGCCACGAATTCCGCCAGGTCCAGGACGATCACATCGGCGCCGGCCGAGGGTGCGTTGGACACACGATGCGGATGCGAAACCGGGGCCAACAACCAGGAACGCCGAACTTTGGTAGGTGCGGTCATGGAGGTTATCCGTGCATAATCGGGGAATAAACAGCGGCATTATGTTGTATAATGCCGCCGATTCGATAGAGGTCGAAAGGTTTGCCCGAAAGTGTGATGAATTATAAGTGAGTTAGGACGGTGTGGCAACATGGCCGAACTGGGTTATGACGTGGTTAGACCGGTCAACAACATTGCTATCTTGACGCAGCTATTCTCGCTTGGCGCGGAAAGATTACCGCAACGCAGTCCGTTTATTTTCAGACAAGGAACGTTGCTGAGCACGAACTAGCGCCTTCTACGTTATGTTATGTCTCACGTACCTTGAAGTCTCACGACGTGGCAACCTGATGCTTTACCCGCGCCTCCTGCTTACTCGAAACAAGCAGTTTAACCGCTACAGAACTTACAGGAGCAATTCTCCAAATGGCCGCTAGTTTGGAAATTCACGATCTGCTCGACACCGGACAGGTGCGGGTGCGACTGGTTGAAGCGTCGGGCGAAGCGCGGGAAGCAGCGCCGGCAGCCTTCGGGATAGACCTCTCCGAAGAAGAACGCGGGGCGTTGGACCGTTATCACACGGAGTTCCGGCGTGGGTCGCCCGGCGGAATTGCTCAGATCGAAGCTGTGGAACTGGCCATGCGCAACCTGGGGCGGCTGCTGTTCGAGTCGGCGTTCGGGGCGGACAGCGAGGCCCGCGAACTGCTGGACGAGGTGATGGGACGAGACGAACGGGGCTCGCTGGCCATCGTGTCCGCGCGGGCGGAGTTCATGTCCCTGCCTTGGGAACTGATGAACGACCCGTCGCTGGGATACTTCATCAACGGGCTGGTGGGAGTGGTGCGGCAATCGGCCAGCCACCCGCCGGCGGAAGACGAGGAGGTGGAGGAGGAAGACACCCTGAACGTGCTGATGCTGTCGGCCAGTCCGCTGGCGCTGGAGGTTCCGCGTTCGGGGCCGTTGCTGCCGGAGCCGGTGGCGGCCGGGGGCAGCCTGGCGGACGCGACGGTGGCGGCGCTGGAGGGGCTGAACGTACAGGTTTCGCTGGACAATCCCAGGCCGGCTACGCTGGGCGCATTGCAGGCTCTGCTGGAGCGGAGTCCGAATCATTACCACGTAGCCCACATCGACGGGGCCACGCTGGGCGATGATGGGACAATCAGCCTGGATCGGGACGACGGCAGTCCTGATGCCGTAGCTGCCGCCGATCTGGGCCGCGCGCTGGCGTCGGGCGGGGTCAACGTGGCGCTGATAACCGCGGGGGTTCAGGAAGAGTTTCCCCCGCTGACGGGATGGGCCGAGGCGGCAACGGCGATGTCTGACGCCGGCGTCGCCCAAGTTGCAGTGGTGCCAGTTCCGGTGCATCCTGATGCGGCAGAAGGCGCGGTGGGGGCGTTCTACCGCCGCATCGCGCAGGGTTACACGGTGGCGGAGGCGGTGGCCTCGGTGAGGCGCGCGCTGATGGACACTCCGGAGCGGGTCACGATGTACGGCCGGCGGGTGTTCTGGGACTGGCATCTGCCCTGGGTCTACCAATCACGGAACCACCAAACGCCGGTGATTGCCCAGCACCAACCGGACCCGCTGGCTCCGCCGGTGATCCACCAGGAAGAAGCGCCCACGGAAGATTTGCAGATTCCGGTGGCCGGGCAGTACGGATTGGTGGGGCGGCAAGCGGAGCTGCGGCAACTGGAAAGGGTGCTGAAAGCGCACTCGGTGGTACACCTTTCAGGCGACACCGGCGTGGGCAAGACGGAACTGGCGCTGGCGCTGTGCCGATGGTTCCTGAAGCCGGCCCGCGTGGCCTACCCGGGGGGCGTTTTCTACGCGGCGTTCGAGACGTCGCAGCCGGCCGGCCTGGAGCGAGTAGTCCACGAAATCGGTACGGCGGTGGCGGGACTGGACTTTGCCGACATGCCGGCGGAGCAACAGCGGCGCTGGGTGACGGCATACCTGCAAGGAAACGCGTCGCTGCTGGTGTGGGATAACCTGGAGAACGTGGCCGGCTTTCCGGACGGGGCTCCCGGACTGCTGGGAGAAGAGGAGTTGCCGGAACTGGCGGCATTCCTGGGCGAAGTTACGACCGGGCCGGTGGGGACGAGCGCGCTGCTGCTGGGCAGAAGGGCTAACGAGGAATGGGTTTCGGTTCCACATGCGTCTCTGACGTTGGAGGGACTGGCCGGGGCGGACCGGCTGGCCCTGACCGCCCAGATCATGCACCAGGGAGAGGTTCCGGCCACGCGGGTCGACGCGGACTTCTTTGAGCTCCTGGATTTGGTGGACGGGCACCCGCTGGCCATGCAGATCGCGATTCCGCCCGTGAAAGACGTTCCGGCGGCCGCAGTGGTCAGCGAGATGGCGAGGCTGATGGGCGGCGAGCCGGAAGATGGCGAGGCGGGGCGCGGAGAGATATTGACGGCGGCGATGGAGTATTCGTTCTCGCGGATGTCGCGGCGGAACCGGACGCACCTGCCGTTCCTGTCGCTGTTCCAGCGCCGGATCATGCTGGACGTGCTATCGCACATCACGGAAGAGCGGGCGTACAGTCAGATTGTGGGCGATGATCTCACCGCAGGGGCGTCGCGCAGCCTGCTCTCGCCGGACGGCGGGATGCAGTCCACTGGCCGCTCGTATGCTGCGTGCCGGACCATGCTGCGTTCGGCGCACGCCGCCGGGTTCCTGGAGTCCATCTCACCCAGCGTCTACCAGATCAACCCCTCGATGCCGTGGTTCCTGGGACGAAAGCTGGGTCGGCAGGTGTCCGGCAACGGGATCCAGCAGTTGGAAATGGAGTTTGTCCGCGTGTACGCCGACACCGCCGACTACTTTATGGAAAGTCTCTACGAGAACCAGGACACCGGGGTCACCGCGGTGCTGGCGGAAGAGGGGAATCTGACCCAGGCGTTGGGCCTGTCGCTGGAGTACCGACAGTGGGACAACGCGCAAGTGCTGTTCCAACCGTTGGCGCAGGTTTACCGGATGCAAAAACGGTTTCCGGAGCTGCGACGGCTGCGCGGCCAATTGCTGGATACCATCGGGCACACCGCCGGGGAAGCGGAAGGCAACGGAGCCATCGAGTTCTGGCAGTACCTACTGGGAACGGACGCGATGGAATCGGTGGAGCGGATGGACCTGGAACGGGCCGACCTGTTCAACCGCCAACTCTTGGACTACTTGCTGGAACAGCCGGACGGCGAGACGGACCCCCGCACTGCCGCCGTCTATCACCAGAATGGGCTGATCGCCACGCGCCGGGGGCAATACGACACCGCCTCGGAGTGGCTGGAGCGGGGACTGGAAATCATCGACGGCGGAGAGGATCAAGAGTCGATCGCGGACGCCTGCTTTGCAATCGGGCAGGTGCGACACCACCAACGGCAGTACGGCGGCGCCAAGGAATGGTATTTGCGGGCGTTGGACATCCACCAGCGGCTACCGGATTACGAGGAGATGGTCAACGACTTCCGAGCCCTGGGATCCGCCTGCCACCTGCGGTTCGAGTACGACGAGGCGCGGAGCTGGTACAACCGGGCGCGGGAAATTGTGGAAGATAACCGCGACGAGGAAACCGCCGTTTACATCTTCCATTCGCTGGGGACGGTGGACCACTCGGAGTACCTGTTTGAGGACGCGCAGTCCTGGTACCAGCAGGCGCTGGGCTTGAGCGACCGCCTGGGCATGACCGAGCAGATGATCGTGGAGTTTCATCACCTGGGCACCCTGGCGCAGGCGCGGGGCATTGCCGACGAGGCGGACGAGTGGCTGCGGGTCGCCATGGAGTACCGGGAGGAGATGGGCGACGTGCGAGGCATGGGAGTGGAGGCGCGGCAGCTGGGAGTGGTCCACCACGAGCAGGGGGATCTGGACCAGGCCTATCACTGGTACGACCAGGCACGCATCGCCTTCGAGAACGTGCGCGACGTGCTCAGGGCGGCGCGCACCTACGGCCAACTGGGCATGGTCGAAGAACAGCGCGGCAACCTGCCCGACGCCCTGGAATGGGTGGCGCGCACGTACCAACTGGCGGCAGACCACCAACTCCCCATGATGGTGCAGGTCAAGGCGCACCTGGCCCGGTTGAAAGAGCAGATGGGCGACGAAGTTTTCTCGCAATGGTGGCGTGACAACACCGGCGCAGAGCCGCCAACAGACCTGGACGTGGATCCCAGTGAAGTCTTCTGAACGGGGTTGGCATGGATGGACGGGATACAGCGACGGAGGAATGGAGATGGCGCTGGTCAGACTGGAAATAACAAAGCGGAAGCCGTTCGCCGACGGACAGGTTTTTGGCCATGTGGGTCGGTACGAGCAGATCGACGGGTTGGCGCACTTCGCAGTGGATCCGTCGCATCCGGACAATACGGTGATCGCGGACATTGGACTGGCGCCGCGAAACGGCGACGGGTTGGTGGAGTTCTCTTCCGACTTTCGGATCATCAAGCCGGTGGACAATGACCACGGGAACGGCCGGCTCCTGCTGGACGTGCTGAACCGGGGCAAGGAGCTGGCGCTGAAAAACCTGAACAGCGCGCCCGACGCCCCGCCGGACGCCGACCCGCATCCCGGAAACGGGTTCCTGATGCGGCAGGGCTACAGCCTGGTCTGGTGCGGCTGGCAGCACGACGTGCCGGACGCGCCGGGCCTGTTCCGGTGCAACGTGCCAAACGCTTACAACCCCGATGGCTCGCCGGTCTCGGGCAAGATCGTGGTCTCTTTCCAGCCGCTGGCCAACATCGACAACCAATTCCTGTCCGACCGGGATCACCAGCCGTATCCCACCAACCACCTGGAAAGCTGGGATTCGGTGTTGACCGTGCAGGAGCATGAAGACGCTCCCGAGAATGTCATTCCGCGCGAGCAGTGGGCTTTCGCCCGGCTGGTGGAGGGGAGGCGGATACCGGACGCCGCGCACGTGACGCTGGAAGGCGGTTTCGAGGCGGGCAAGGTATATCGGGTGGTATACGAAACGTCCCAGGCCCCGCTGGTCGGGCTGGGTCTGCTGGCGACGCGGGACATCGTGGCCTGGCTCCGACACGGGAAGGCGGACGACGCGGGCACAACTAATCCGCTGGCCGGCGCCCTGGGACGGGCCTACGCCTACGGGCGCAGCCAAAGCGGCCGTTTTCTGCGGCAGATGCTCAACCTGGGACTGAACCGCGAGGAGGACGGCAGGATCGTTTTCGAGGGGATGCTGCCCAACGTGGCCGGCGGCAAGATGGGTGAGTTCAACGTGCGGTTCGGCCAGCCGTCGAGCCTGTCCAACCGGAGCGTGAACAACCTGGCGCCCTTCCTGGACCTGGAACCGGGCGGAGAGGAAGGCATCCTCGCGGAAGTGACGCGACGGGGCGTGGCTCCCAAAGTCATCTATACCAACACTTCGTCGGAGTATTGGGGCGGGCACGGCGCGTTGGCTCACGTAACGGCCGATTGCAACGGCGATGCCGAACTGCCCGACAACGTGCGTTCCTGGCTGTTCTGTGGAACGCAGCACGGCCCAGCCAACCTGCCGATCTCCGATACCAATCCGGATTCTGGAGCAAGAGGCACGCAGGCGCTGAACTACGTCGACTACCGCCCGCTGATGCGCGCGGCGCTGGTGCACTTGGACAATTGGGTTACCCATAACGATCCGCCGCCAGCGCATGAGTATCCCCGGTATGTGGACAATACCATCGTCGAAGCCGGGGAACTGGTGGAATTCTTCCGTGCGCTTCCGGGAGTGGAGTTCCCCGAGCACAACAAACTCATGCGTCGCCTGGACTTCGGGCCAGACCGAGCGGTCCCATCGGTGATTCCGCCGGGAGTTGGCGACGCGTATCCGTCGCTGGTGTCGGCGGTGGATGCGGACGGCAACGAGGTTGGCGGCATCCGGCTGCCTGCAATCGCGGTGCCGCTGGCTACGTACACGGGATGGAACGTGCGCCATCCCGACATCGGCGGACCGGGGCAGGTGCTGTCGCCGGGAGGGACGGTGGTTGGCGGGGCCATTCTCTTTGCCGTGAGCCGGGCCGAGAGAGTGGCGTCGGGAGACCCGCGGCCATCAATTGAAGAGCGGTACGCGTCGCGGGACGAATACCTGGCACGGGTGCGCGAGTACGCTGAGACGCTGGCGCAGCAGGGCTATGTGCTCGCGGAGGACGTGGACGTCCTGGTGGGACAGGGCGCGGAGGTGTACGACGCGATAGTGGGTGTGCGGGAGGCTGTGGCGGCGGATGACTGAGGACGGGAAAGCAGCGATTTGACATAGGAGAAACTGTCATGTCAGAGGCACTAGTAAGGGCTGCCATCCAACATGGTCGGGAGGTCATTGACCTCGATGCCGACAACATAGAAATGTTCACTAGATACACCATCATCGACCCCATCATCAGGGCATTGGGATGGGATACAGCCGACCCTCACCAAATCAGGTTCGAATACCCCTGGCCTAAAGACGGAGGCGTTGACTACGCTTTGTTCAACCGAAATCGTCAGCCGGTCATTTTGATCGAAGCCAAAGGCTGGTACAAGGACTCTGGGGCCCACGAATGGCAACTGGAAGGTTACATTGAGAAAACTCGAAACAACGGAGAGCGGCCGAGCGTCGGCGTGCTGACCGACGGCTGGAACTGGCACCTGTATGACTTAAAAAAGCGCGGCGCTTTCGAAAACAAATTCACTGAAACGGTAGATATTTACGACGGTGGTATTTGGAGTTCCGCCCGCACCCTGAACCGAGAACTGCGTAAGCAGCGATGGTGGTAGCAAGTCCACTACTGCGCAAGCCGGGAGTTGTGCATATGAACGAGATCGTTTTTAAGGTTACAGAGGCCGTCGAGGGTGGTTACGATGCGCGGGCCGTCGGGCACAGCATCTTCACGCAAGGGAGCGATTGGGCAGACCTGAAAGCGATGGTAAAGGATGCGGTGCTTTGTCACTTTGATGATGACGAGTTGCCTGCCGCAATCCGGCTACATTTGGTGAAGGATGAAGTCATGGTCGTATGACGCTACCTCATGATCTCTCCAGTGATGAGCTCGTAACGTCAAGTTCGCCAAGCGCTATTCGGCGACACTTAAAGTAACCCCAAAGGGAGAAACGTTATGTCTGTTGGCACTTCCATACCTCTGCCGGCTTACACGCTGGATCCGGCGTTCATGGCCCGCACCGCCGAGTCGTTGGGCTTCGAGTCGATCTGGTATGCCGAGCACCCGATTCTGCCGGTGAGCAGCGAGAGCCAGTTTCCTTCGGGAGGTCCGATCCCGTGGACCTACGCGCACTTCGCCGACCCTTACATCGCGTTGGCACGAGCATCGGGGGCAACTACCACCATCAAGCTGGGGACCGGGATCACGCTGGTGCCGGAACGCAACCCGTTGATGCTGGCCAAGGAGATCGCCACGCTGGACCGGGTTAGTGGGGGAAGATTCCTGTTTGGCATCGGGGCAGGCTGGAACCGGGAGGAAACGGAGATCTTCGGGGGCGACTTCGACCACCGCTGGACGCAGACACGGGAAGCCGTGGACGTGATGAAGGAGCTGTGGACCAAAGACGAGGCGGAGTTCCACGGGACGTATTACGATTTCCCGCCGGTCAAGTCCAACCCCAAGCCGATCCAGCAGCCTCACCCGCCGGTCATCCTGGGTGGACTGGCCCGACGGGTACTGCACCGGGTGGCAACCTGGGGCGACGGCTGGCTGCCGAACCGGATCACACCGTCCGAAGTCGAAGCAAGCCGAAAGCGCCTGGACGAGTTGGCGGAAGCGCGGGGCCGCGACCCCAAATCGCTGACGATCTCGGTGTACGGCCAGGCTCCGGACGGGCAGCTGGTGCAGGACTTCCTCAACGCGGGAGCGGACCGCGTGGTGGTGCGTCCTGAGCATTGCGAAACCGAGGAGGAAATGTCGGCGCAATTGGAGCGGATGGCGGAAGCGGTCATTCGCTGAACCCCGGTCAAGCACGACTGCGGGCCGCCGAACTGTAAAATGGTTCGCGCCGAGTCGACCGACACACGCGAAGAAGAGAGGTAACGGGGCATATGGACCGCACCACCGAGCTGTTGAGCTCCTACGCTTGCAATCTCACGTACGAGGACCTGCCGCCCGAGGTGGTGCATCAAGTCAAGCGCACCGTTGCCGATACGCTGGGCTGCGCCGTCGGCGGCTACCTTAGCGAGCCAGCCAAGGTGGCCCGCAAGCTGGCCGGCGACGTGACCAGCAAGACCTCGGCCCGGATCCTGGGGACATACGACCGGTCGTCGCTGGACATGGCCGGGTTCGCCAACGGGGTCATGGTGCGGTACCTGGACTGCAACGATTCGTACTTCTCGCCCGGCGGCGGACACCCCAGCGACATGATCCCGGCGGCGCTGGCCGTCGGCGACAGCGTGGAGGCGGACGGGCGGACGATCATAACGGCCATCGCGCTGGCCTACGAGGCTTTCTGCCGGATCGCCGACCATGTGCCGGACAACCAATGGGACCAGGGAGTGCTGAGCGTGATCGGAGCCGCGTGCGCGGCAGGGAAGATCCTGGGGCTCGACGAAGAGCAGATGGGCCACGCGATTTCGCTGGCCGTGGTCCCCAACGTGCCCCTGCGGGTGACCCGGATGGGGGAGCTGTCGATGTGGAAGGGCTGCGCAGCCGCAGCGGCGACTCGGTCCGGCATATTCGCGGCGCAACTGGCGGCCGAGGGGATGACCGGGCCGTTCGAGCCTTTCGAGGGACGCAAGGGGTTGTGGGAGCAGGCCATCGGCTACCCCATCGAGCTTGATGCCATGGGTGGTGACGACGCCCCGTTCCGAATCGCCGACACCATCTTTAAGTTCTACCCGTCGCAGATCCACACGCAGGCGCCCATCGACCTGGCTATCCAGCTGCACGAGCGGGTGGACGTGAGTGACGTCGCGTCGATCAAGATCCAGTCGTATCGTTCGGCGGTGAGCAGCGCGTCTACCGAACCTGAAAAGTGGGACCCGAAGACCCGCGAAACGGCGGACCACAGCATTCCGTTCCTGGCGGCGGTGGGCCTCCGGGACGGCGAGGTCACTCCGGCCACGTTTGCACCGGACCGCATCGCTGATTCCGGGCTGCGGACGATTATCAACAAGATGCGGATCGATGAAAACGCGGAGTTCACGGAGAGGTATCCCGCCGAATACAACTGCCGGATTGAGGTGATCAAGAGCAACGGCCAGACCGAGGTGGCGGAAACCAGCTTCCCCAAGGGGCACGGGAAGAATCCACTGAGCGACGCCGACGTGGATGCCAAGTTCCGGCGACTGGCCTGCCCCACAATCACCGAGCAGCAGTGCGAGCAGGCACTGGAACTGATCTGGTCGTTGGAGAACCTTCCGAATATCCAGGACATATTCGACAGCCTGGTGGTGTAACGCGGGGGATTCGGTTCCTGTGGGTCTCACCAACGATTTGTGATCCGATCAATCCGGGCGGGTGGTCCGGTCGTATATGCTGATAACCAGGCATTGCCGAACCCCCGATAACTTTGGAGGGGTGGTGTCAGATAACCCACATCGTGAAGACGCGCAACGCATCGCCGCAGTTGGCGCGGGCGACGAAAAGGCTCTGGAAGAGATCTACGATCGCTACGCCCAGCGGGTTTTCTCGTTGGCGATGTCAGTCCTGAAAGATGAAGCGCTGGCTGAAGACGCCGTTCAGGAAGTGTTCTCCAACATCTGGCTGAAAGCCAATAGCTACCGGCCGGAAATGGCGGCCCCGAGCACCTGGATAATGTCCGTGGCGCACCACAAGGTGGTGGACATGTATCGATCGCGGCGGCGCACTACGGATCACACGGTATATCCGGAGATGGAGGCGCTGCACCGGATACCTGACTCCAGGATCAGCGTGGAACGCCAGGTGGAGCGCGGTTTTGACGCCAGTCTGGTACGCGAGGCGCTGCTGACCCTGCCCGAGGAGCAGAGCCGACCGCTGTACCTCTCGGCGTGGCACGGTTACAGTCAATCAGAGATCTCGAAGATGCTGGGAATACCATTGGGGACGGTGAAGACCCGAATGCGTCTCGGCATGCAAAAGCTGAAGACAGCGTTGGAAGCTCATGTGGTCTGACAATCCAGGCGAAATATACGCCGGATCGGAGCATCCCGAAGGGGAACTGGCGGCCTTTGCGCTGAACGCGCTGGACGACGCCGAGTTCCAGGCGGTGTTCCACCACGTGATCCGGTGTCCGCACTGCCAGGAAGTGCTGCTGGGGTTCCAGGAGACGGCGGCGAGGCTTACGGCCGCAGTTCCGGAGACTCCGCTGCCGGCTGGCCTGAAGCAGCGTGTGCTGGCCAACTCCGTGGGCCGCAGGAGTGGCACGGAAACGGGACGACGCATTGATCCCGATCCGCGCTGGTCGATGCGACGCTTGCGACGATGGCTGGCGCCGGCGGCCATCGGCGTGATGAGCCTTGCGCTGGTGGCATCGCTGGGGCTGATCGTCTCGCAGCAGCAGGAGATATACAGCCTGGAAGCCGAGCGGAAGCAGATGGCGGCACACCAGGAAACGGTCGCGGTGGCGTCGGCCAGCGCGGCAGTGGCGGCGATGACTCCGGCGGACGAGCCGACACAGCTGGATTCACCCCAGGCACGGCTCTTACAGCCTCCGGCGCCGGCTGGCCGAGATGTCCGGGTGCGCAGTTCGTTGGGTTCGGCGAACCTGACTTCCAACATCAGCCAGGCTGCGGGTTCGACACAGGTTGTGGCGCAAGAGGACGACGAGACAGAGTCGGTGGACCTGGTGAAGCAGGAAGTGGCGGACATGGTTGAAGCCACCGTGTTGTCGGCCCAGCCGGAGACGGAAAAGCTTTCGATGACCTCCCCCATGGGCACCGAACCGACGGCCCAGGGTCTGCTGATGCTCCATCCATCCGGGAAGCAAGGAGTCCTGATGGTGTCCGGTATGCCGGCGGACACCTATCAAATCTGGCTGGTGCGGAACGATGAGCGGATGCTGATCGACCGCATCGTGGTGAACGAGCACGACGGGAGCGGCGTCAAGGAGCTGGAGCTGGACCAATCGGTGTTCGGGTTCCACGAGGTGGCGTTGATGCCGGATGAACGGCACGGGCCAACCGTGCCCACGGGCGAGAAGTTCCTGAGCGCTCGCATCATTGGCGGACCGCCGGTGCCGCCGTCAATCTGGAGAGGGAGGTGATGGAACATGACCAGCCAGCGAACCGTACCTCAAGCTCCGCGCTCCCCAAAGCGTGACGACGGGTTGGACTGCGAAATCTGCGGAAATCGCATGTACGAACGCAGTTGCAAGATCATCTGCCGAAACTGCGGGTTCACCAGGGACTGCTCGGATCCGTAGGGCCAGGCGGGTCACCCTTTCGGGAACGGCCACCAACCCGGTGCATTGCGCAGGGGCAGGCGCCGAAAGAGCTCCGGTTGCGCCTCCACGGCGAGGCGCATGGCTTCCAGAACCGGCTCACGGATGGATCGGTGGGCCTGCCGTGAACTCCGCAGCTTGAACAGGTGGTAGCACTCGCGGAGGTTCATTCGAGACAGGATGCGCTGGCGGTGGGCGTGGGTCACGGCGTACTGAGCGACTGCAGGATGCTCGCCGGCCAGCGCCGAATACAGCCGCTCCGATTGCGAAACAGCCTGATCGAACACACCGCTCAGGCCGGATTCTTCAACCAGGGGAGGCGTGTCGCAGCCGTTGGCGACGGTCAGAGGTTGTCCGAGGTAAGTCTGCATCCGGTGGCGACGAAATTCCCGCAAGGCGCCGTAGTCGAACACGAACTCGAAGGTGAAGCCGACCAGCTCGAACTCGCGGGGCGGGGCATCATGGGGGCCGATGTCTCGGGCGGCGACGTCGATCATCTCGATCCGCTCCGTTTCGGTCATGGCTTGGGACAAAGCGAGAGCGTGGCCATAGTCTCCACCCCGTCGAAACAGCAAGGCTGCGGTCAGCTTGCGGGTAGCGTCATGGTCGTATTCGAGCAGCTTCACCCTGACCGGTGAAGCGTTGGCCGCCGGCTCGCGTTCAGCGGAAGGCAACCGGCGCATGTCAGCGAGGTAGGGACTGTAATCGGCGTACTTGACGAGGGTGGGCGTGATCGACCGGCCCTGTTCGCGCAACTCCGCGCCCACATCGCGCTCCTCCGCCAACTGCGATGACATCAGCTTGCTGATGGCGTGCTCCAGCGTGCGGGCGTTGGCGGTCAGCCCCACGTTGGTGAGGGTGGACGCGGGCAGAACCGCGCGGCATGCATCGGTGGCCTGGCGGCGCAACCGCAGGTCGTAAGCGGCATCGCTTTCGCCATCGCGCTGGGAGTGTCGGGACCGCAGATGGGCCATGACACCGTCGATGAGCTGCGCGTAGGCTACGAACAACGTGCGACAAACGGAAACGTACTCGGCCCGGAGGGCGGGGTGATTGTCCAGCTCCGACGGGACGTGGAAACTCTCCGGGTCGATGACCTGGTAGCGAGAAGACTTCTCGGTGTACGACGCCAGGCGGTTGTCCTCAAGGGTGTCGCAGGCCAGGCGTGAAATATTTTCCACGGCCAGGTGAAGTATCGCGTGCTCGGCCACGGACGCATGGCCGTAGCCGACTACCCAGCGTTCATTGAAATCTGCGGCGCGCTCGGCGGAGACCTGGGTGGCGATTTCATCGAAGGGCTCCGGCCGGCGGGAGGTCATCGCGAAGGTAACCGCGATTTGCTCCTCGGTGAGTTCGCGCGGCGAGAGGGGGTAGATGCGCCGGCGGGCAACTGACGCCACTAGCTTTTGGTGCATCGGGCTCACACCATTATGTCGCACCATCTGGGCAGGCGCGGGATAGCACGATTCTAAGAAGCCGGCCCTGTAAAAGGCTAGGGCCTGGATTCCGGCTTTCGCCGGAATGACGTGAATGACCCCAGAATGTAGTGAAGCAACCCGAAATGACGGTGCGGGCTTGCCGCCGGCTAGTTTCGGCAGAAGGCGGGGAAGCCGTCCGACATGACAACTTCGATCATGTGGATGCGGCCGGCGGCGACGGTGTCCTGGACGGCGCGGGTCATCTCCGCGACGTTGTGGACGCGGGTGCCCGGTATTCCGTAAGCGTCGGCAAGCTTCATGAAGTCGGGATTGACGAGGTCGGTGGCCATCTGGCGTTCGCCGCGGTCGCGCTGGTAGCCCTTGAGCACGCCCCAGGCGTTGTCGTTGAAGACCATGACGATGGGGTTGATGCCGTACTGGACGGCGGTGCCAAGCTCCTGGGCGTTGTACTGGAAACCGCCGTCGCCGGACACGCAGATCACGGGGCTATCGGGGCGGCCGACCTTGGCGCCCATTGACGCGGGGAAGGCGAAGCCGAGCCCGGCCCAGCCGTGGGGGTACATGTAGCTGCGCGGGCGATCCATACGGAGGCAGCGCACGGCGCGGTTGGCGGGAACGGTGGCGTCCAGCGAGAAGATGGTGTCATCGGGGATGACCGAACGGACAGACTCCCAAGCTTTCAGTTCGGGACCCCATTGATTTTGCAGACCGGCGTAGATGCTGGATTTCAGATCAGCGATTTCTTTGCGGTAATCATCTCCGGTCCCAATGTCGGCGTTGCCAGCGGCATTCAAGAATTGCCGGACGACGGCGCCGCTATTGGCGGTTATGCCAACCTCGGTATCGTAGTTCTTGCCGATGTAGTCACCATCGAGCAGAACATGGACGATTTTCTCCGGCAATTTGACACCAACGCCGGAAGTCGAGCGGTAGGGCAAGTTGCTGCCCAAGACCAGCGCAACGTCGCAGTCGCCCATCCAGTCCAGAACGGGGTTCTGGCCCCAGATGCGGTTGCCGAGAGCCATGCCCAGGGACAGCGGATGGCTTTCGGGGAACGTGCCTTTTGCGCCGTCGCCGGTGACCACGGGGGCGCCGATTTGCTCCGCCAGGCGGATTATGTCATCCGCGCCGCCGGTGGTATGAATCTCCTCGCCGAGGAAGATAACGGGACGCTTGGCGCCGCGCAGCAGGTTCCAGGCGCGTTCCACCTGAACCGGGTCGCCCTGGGGTACGTCCGGCTGGCGGGGCCGGAGCACCTCGACTTCGGCCTGCTGACCGAGGAGATCGGTGGGCACCTCAAGCTCGATGGGGCGGGGCCGGCGCTCGCCGAAGCGGACGAAAGCCTCAACGAAGTGGTCCGGGATGGATTCGATCTGGTCGATGCGAGCGTTCCAGTCGGTCACCGCGGCGAACATGCCCAACTGATCTTTGGTTTCGTGCGTCGCCATCTTGCCGCTGCCGACGAACTCGGCTTCGACGTTGGTGGTTACCTGGAGAACGGAGGAGGCCGAGAAATAGGCCTCGCCCATCGCGCCGACGGAGTCGGCAGCGCCCGGGCCGGTGCTGGTCAGAATGACACCGGGCCGACCAGTGGCGCGGGAGTAGCCGTCGGCCATGTAACCGCAACCCAACTCCAGACGCCCACCGATGAACCGGACGTCATCCTGGCGGTCGAAAAGCGCGTCAAAAAGGTCGAGGGTATGGACGGAAATGATGCCGAAAACCGTATCGACACCCTGGGCGTGCAGGGATGCGACAACAGCCTGGCCGCCAGTCATCTGGGGCATTGTGGGAACTCTCCGAGGGTTGGCTGGGGATTTAGAGCAGCAGGCTGACCGGGTTTTCCAGGACCCGCTTGATCTCCATGAGGAACTGGGCAGCCTCGGCTCCGTCGGCGACGCGGTGATCGGTGGACAGCGTTGCCTTCATCATGGTGCCGACGGCCAGTTCGCCGTCGCGGACTACGGGCTGCTGCTTGACGCTGCCCACGGCCAGGATGGCGGCGTGGGGCGGGTAGATGATGGCGGTGAAGCTCTCGACGTCGAACATGCCCATGTTGCTGATGCTGAATGTCGTGCTGCTGTATTCCTCGTTGCGAAGGGTGCCGCTGTTGGCGCGAGCGATGAGGTCTTTGGTGGCGGCCGCGATTTGAAGCAGGCTCTTGCTCTCGCAGTTGCTCACGCCGGGCAGGATCAGACCGGACTCCAGGGCGATGGCGATCCCGATGTTCATGGCCCCGTGCACTTCCAGGTGGTCGCCCCGGAAGAACGAGTTGAACTTGGGGTGTTTGGCCAGCGCCAGCGCGCAAGCCTTGACCATGAGGTCATTGACACTGACGCGGTTTTCGGGATCTGACTCATCGTTCACGTCGCGGCGCAGCGACATGGCTTTGCCCATGTCGATCTCGGCGGTGACGTAGAAGTGGGGAGCGCTGGACTTGCTGTCTGAGGTGACCCGCGCGATGGTCTGCCGCATACGACTAAGCTCGATGCGGGAGTCGGCGGGCGCGGCCGCTTGCACAGGCGCCGGGGTTGCTGCCGGGCTCGGCGCAGGCTCGGCAGCCGCAGGAGCGGCTTGGTAGGTTTCGACGTCGCGCTCGGTGATGCGCCCGTTGGGCCCGGTTCCTGTGACCAGCGACAGGTCGATGCCGCGCTCGCGGGCGAGACGGCGGGCGATAGGGGAGGCGCGGACACCACCATCGGATGCGGGGGCCGGGGCGGCGGGAGGCTCAGGTTCCGTCGCGGACGGGGCGGGTGGGGGCGCGGCTGGAGCCGCCGGCGCCGGGCTGGCGGCAGGGGCGGCGACTTCGGGGACCGATTCGCCGGGCTCGGTGATGATGGCGATCAGCTCGCCGACCGGCACGGCCACGCCGGCCTCGGCAACGATGCGTCCCAGGACACCGCCGGTGTAGGCCTCGAATTCGACCGTGGCCTTGTCCGTCTCGATGTCGGCGATCACCTCGCCACGGTCTACGGTCTCGCCCTCCTGCTTATACCAGCGGACGACGGTGCCTTCCCGCATATCGTATCCCATCTGGGGCATGACGACGTTGGTAGCCACGATGTTCTCCTGTGGTTGTCGGGTGTGGGGGTAACGACGGGCGGGCGCCGTTTCGCAGGCTCAGGAGCCGTTGACCAGCTTGCGCGCGGCGGCGGCGACCGTTTCCGCGCTGGGGATGGCCATCTGCTCCAGTGGGAAGGAATAGGGTATCGGCACTTCGGCGCCGGCGACGCGGCCCACCGGGGCATCCAGGTACTCGAAAGCTTCTTCCTGCACCTGGGAGACCAATTCGCCGGCGAAACCGCCCAGGCGGGGGGTTTCCTCGACCATGAGGGCGCGGTGGGTTTTCTTGACCGAGGACACGACGGTTTCCATGTCCAGCGGACGCAGGCAACGCAGGTCGATCACGTCGGCCTCGATGCCCTCGCGGGCGAGGATGTCGGCCGCCTGCTGGGCGACCAGCGCCATGCGGGAATAGCCGCAGAGCGTTATGTCGCCGCCGGTGCGCGTGATGCCGGCCTGGCCGATGGGGATGCGGAAGTCGCCGGTGTCAGGAGCCTCGCCACGGGTGCCGTAAAGCAGGATGTGCTCCACGAACATGACCGGGTCGTTGAGTTCGCGGCAGGAGCGGAACAGACCGATAACGTCCCGGGGGGTTGAGGGAGTGACGACGGTGAGGCCCGGCACGGACGCGTACCAGCCCTCGAAGGACTGGGAATGGGTCGCTCCTACGGAGGCGCCGGCGCCGGTCACGGTACGGATCATCAGGGGGATCGAGAACTGGCCGCCGGACATGTACCGAATCTTGGCGGCGTGGTTCACGATCTGGTCCATGGCCAAGAGGCTGAAGTTGATGGTCATCAGCTCGACGACGGGCCGCAGGCCGGCCATGGCCGCGCCCACGCCGGCGCCTACTATTACCGATTCGGCCAGGGGAGAGTCTTTGATGCGTTTCTTGCCGTACTGCTCCCAGAAGCCCTTAGTGACGGCGAAGGCGCCGCCGTAGGGTCCGATGTCCTCCCCCATCAGGAAGACGCGCTCGTCCTGATCCAGGGCCTCGCGGAGAACTGAGGATACGGCGTCGCGATAGGTAATGACCGGCATGATGGTTCCTCTCGACTGGCGTGGTCGTGTTACGCGGGGATACCTTCGGTCGGTCGGTCGGTGTAGACGTGATCGTAGAGGTCAGCGGGTTCGGGCCAGGCGGATGATTCGCCGAACTCCGCCGCCACCACGATCTCTTCGTCGACGCTGGCGTCGATTTCGTCGAAATCCTCCTCAGTTGCGATGCCCTCGTCGGTAAGCCAATCGCGGTAGCGCGGTATAGGGTCCTGGCCGGCCCAGTACGAGACCTCGTCCTCGGGGCGGTAGTTTGCGGGATCGGCTACGGAGTGGCCGCGCAGGCGGTAGGTGCGGGCGACGACGAAAGCCGGCCCGCTGCCGGCGCGGACTTCGGCGTTGATCTTCTGCATCAAACCACGCACTTCGAGGATGTCGTTACCGTCCACTTCGTAGCGGGACATGCCGTAGGCGGCGGCCATCTCGTGCAGGGAGTCCCACATCACGAGGGTCTCCTTGGATGAAGCGCCCATGCCGTACAGGTTATGTTCACAGAAGAAGATGACGGGGAGCTTCCAGATGGCGGCGAGGTTCATGGCCTCGTGGAACTCACCCTCGTTTACCGCGCCGTCGCCGAAGAAGCACAGGACCACTTGGTCATCGCCCCGGTACTGCACGGCGAGGGCGATGCCGGCCGCGATGCAGAGCTGGCCGCCGACGATGGCGTAGCCGCCCATGAAATTCAGGTCGGAACTGAACAGGTGCATGGAGCCGCCCTTGCCCTTGCTGCATCCCGTGACCTTGCCCATGAGCTCAGCCATGACCTCGTTGCTGGTCATCCCGCGGGCGAGGGCCTGGCCGTGGTCCCGATAATGGGTCACGATGTAGTCATCGGGACGCAGGGTGTTGATGGCCCCGACGGCGATGGCCTCCTCACCGTTGTAGACGTGGAGGAAACCCTTGATGTTGCCTCGGGTGTACTGCCGCTCCGACTCTCGCTCAAACTCACGGATGAGCTTCATCTGACGGTAGAAACCGAGCAGGTCGGATTTGTCAAGTTCGGGGACGTCCGCTCTCAGCATATCCCTTCCTCAATGGCAGATTTGCGCCGCCGCCCGGGTCCGGGCGGCGTTTGCGCGCCGGTCTACATGTGCAGGGCGCGGCCCTCGGCGTCCAGGGCAGCTTCATGCACCATCTCGGCGACGCTGGGATGGGCGTGGACGGCCCAACCCAGTTCCAGAGTGGTGCCTTCCAGCAGGTGGGTCATCTGCAACTCCGCCAAAAGTTCGGTGACTTCGGGGCCGCACATGTGGCCGCCCAACACCTCGCCGTAGTTGGCGTCGATGACCAGTTTGACCATGCCGTCGTTTTCACCCATGGCGACGGCCTTGCCGCTGGCCTGGACGTTGAACCGGCCGATCTTGACCTCGTAGCCCTGCTCGATAGCCTGGGCCTCGGTGAGCCCGAAGGAGGCGACCTGGGGGTGGCAGTAGGTGGCCCGGGGCATGAAGGTGTAGTCCAGCGGCTGGGTTTCCTCGCCGGCGATGGATTCCACGGCGGTTACGGCCTGGGCAGACGCGACGTGGGCCAGGGCCAGCTTGCCCGTGACGTCGCCGACGGCATAGATGCCGGGCACGTTGGTCGCCATCTTGTCGTCTATTACGACGTACCCCCTCTCGGTTGCCACGCCGACGGCTTCGAGACCGAGGTTTTCGGTGTTGGGCAAGACGCCGATGGCAACCAGCACCTTGTCGAACCGGGCGGTCTCGGTGACGCCATCCTTGTCGATGGTGAGGGTCACGCCGCTGGCATCGGCCTGGGCATTGGTCACGCCGGCCCCGGTGACCATCTTGATGCCGTGGCGATTGAAAGCCCGCTCCAGCTGCTGGCAGATTTCCTCGTCCTCGTTGGGGACGATATGGGGCAGCAGCTCAATGACCGTAACCTCGGCGCCGTACATGCGGTAGATATAGGCGAACTCGACGCCGATGGCTCCGCCGCCCACGATGGCAATCGAACCGGGCACGTCTTCGGCGACGATGCTCTCGCGGCTGGTGATGATGCGCTCGCCGTCCACCGGCAGGGGCGGGATGCTCCGGGGTCGCGCTCCGGTGGCGATGATGATGTTGCGGGCGGAGATCCGGGAAGTTTGTCCGTCCGGGCCGGTGACCTCGACTGCGTTGGGCGCGACGATGCGGGCGGTTCCGGAGATGCTGTCAACACCGTTTTTGCGGAGGAGGAAATCGACGCCGCGGGTCATGCGGTCCACGACCTGCCGGCTGCGCTTCATGGCCACGCTGTAGTCGGCGTGAAAGTTGTCGAACTGCAGGCCGAACTGGTCGGCGCGGTGGACGTAAGAAACGATCTCGGCGTTTTTGAGAAGGGCTTTAGAAGGGATGCAGCCCCAATTGAGGCAGACGCCGCCCAGCGCTTCTTTTTCGATGACGCAGGATTTGAGGCCCAGTTGACCGGCTCGGATGCCGGCTACATAGCCGCCGGGCCCGCCGCCAATTACTGCTACGTCGTACTCCGAGACGGTCGTCATCTATCTGTCCGGATCGGTGGATTGTTCCGGCGAAGGCGCTTTGCTCTCGGCTTGCGACGGCATGGCGGGGCTGCGCGCGGACTGTGGCATTATAGCGGCGGCACCGGACAGCGGCAAGTTGGGGCGAGTCGAGATCGGCCGCCCCCTCCACGAGGAGAGGACGGCCGGTTGCCACGGATAGAACCCGTTGGAGGGGTATTTCCGGCGGGTCAGGACGGGCGGTTGCGACGCTCTTCCTCGCGTTCCTCGGCTTTGTCGCGGAGAGGGCGACCCTTGTCGGGCGTGGGGTCTTTCACCTCGCCGTAGATGGCGCGGCCTTCGTGGTCCTCGGGCAAATATTCGGTGATAGGCAGACCTGCCTCATTCACGAACAGCAGTCAATGGCAGTACTTGTAGATCTGCATGTCGTCGCAGGCGCAGATCCACGTGCGGTGCTTGACCTCCTCCTGCTTGCAGGGGTAGAAGCGGCAGGGACAGAGCGGGCGGCCGATTTCGTCAACGTTCTGGGCCAGACCCAAGATCACGGCCTCGGCGACGCCCTCTTCCGGGTGAGTGAATGTGCCGGATTTTTCGCAATATCGCTCTACGAAAAGGCGCATCCTGGCTATTGCTTTTTCGCTGGGCTGGTCAGCCACTGGGGTCCTCCTCGATAATTCGTTGATCCGCCAGCCAATTCAGGGTTGGCGGTATGGTTGGTGGCTCAATGGTATTCCCATCAACGGAATTCTGCAACGCACTACCCGGGTGTCAAGGGCGCTGCCTGTCACAAAGTTGCCCGGCGAAGACCGAACCGCGCCGTTAGTTACGGATCGGCGGCTCCTGAAAATGGTGAGGCGTCAGGCGTTCTGATAGAATGAACGCACCTACGTGGAGACGGAGCGACATGCGCATTGCGGGACTTGGCCTGACCGAACTACTTCTGATCCTTTTGGTGGTGCTGCTGATATTCGGCGCATCGAGGTTGCCGGGCGTTGGTTCGGCACTGGGAAAGGGGATCAGGTCGTTCAAGTCGTCGGTCACCGGCGAAGACGAAAAGCCGGCGACGGATCGAAACGCACCGTCAGAAGAGCAGCGGTCCTGACGCTCTGACCGAAAGACCACCTTACGACGGGCTCGCGTCTCGCGGGCCCGTTTTGGTTGTTATTCGGTAGCGGCGGGTTCGGCGTTGAGCGCGGACTGGGAACGGCGGCCGGCCAAACGAGCCAGGAGAACGCCGACCTCGTACAGCACTATCAGCGGCCCAGCTACGATGGCCTGGTTCAACGGGTCGATGGTGGGCGTGATCGCGGCGGCGATCACGAAGGCGGCGACCAGCCAAAACCTGCGAAAGCGGGCGAAGGTTCGGGCGTTGACCACGCCCAGCACGGCGAGAACGTACATGACTAGGGGCGTCTCAAAGGACAACCCCAGCCAGAACAGCAGGCGGATCATGATGTTGACGAGGTTGCTGATCCGAATGAGGGGGTCGGCGACCTCGCTCCCAAAGCCGATGAGAAAGCTCAAGGCCGGCGGGATCATCACGAAATAGCCGAAAGCCATGCCCGAGACGAAAGCCAGCAAAGCGGCGGGCAAGAACGAGAAGAGGATTTTGCGCTCGCGGGGCGTCAGTCCGGGCGCGACGAATCGGATCGCGTTATAGAGGATTACGGGCAGGGCCAAAACGAAGCCGCCCAAGAGCGAGACCCGGACGGTGATGCTCAAAAACTCGGTGATCTCGGTGCGAACGGGCCTGAATTCGGTGGCGGCGTCGGTCGGTTCGGCTGGCCGGAATATGCCAAAGTTGAAGTCCTGGTAAAAACGGAGGGGGTTGACGGTGCCGGTGGTGGCGGCGTGCCGGGCCGGCCAGAGGAGAACCGCGTAGATTTCCTCGTAGAAGTAGAAGCAGACCGCCGTGCCGATGAGCAGGGCGATCACGCAGACCAGGGCGCGGGAACGCAGTTCGCGGAAATGCTCCCGCAACGGCATCGACTGGCTCATCGGGCAGCCTTACCGCTGGTCGGAAGGTTGGGACGCCGGGCGGTTGTCGGAAGCGTCGCTCTGGGCTGCCAGGTGCGGCGGCGGAGGCACCGGGTCAGTGGGAGGTGATGGCGGGTTCGCGGGGCCGGGGTTGTTCCTGGCAGATCCACCGCGCTCTTCGACCGAGGCGGCGTCCATGATGTCGGTGAAGGTGCGCCGGGCTTCGCGGGCCATCTTGCCGATGGTGCGGGCGACTTCAACCGTCTTGCCCGGGCCCAGGGCGATGAAGGCGACGAGCAGGATGACCAGCAACTCCAGGGTGCCGATGCCGAAAAAGTTCACGGTAGATTGTCCGACCAGATCAGTGGGACGGCGAGCGCAGGGAGCAGGAACCCGTGCAACCATCGGGAACGGCCATGGCCGCCAGATCCGGCAGCGGACATCCCAATTCGGCCAGGGTATCGACGATCCTGCACGCGGGCAGCCCCATCACATTGGAGTAGCAACCCGAAAGCAGTGAGGCGGGCCTGAAGTCCTTATCCTGAATGGCGTAGGCGCCGGCTTTGTCCATGGGGGTGCCGCTGGAGATGGACTGTTCCATCTCGGCGTCGGTGAAGTCGCGCATCTGGACGTCGGCGGCGTTGGCGTCGGTGAGGCAACGGCCGGTTGCCGCATCGTAGACGGTGAAGCCGGTGATCACTTGGTGAGTCGTCCCGCGCAGGCGGCGGAGCATGGATCGGGCCTCTTCCGCATCCGCCGGCTTGGCGATGGACTCGCCATCGAGGACAACGGTGCTGTCGGCAGCGACGTAGTAGCCAGCAGCTGGCGACTCCGCTTTGGCAACCGCCAGGGCTTTCTCGCGGGACAGCCGGCGAACCATCTGCTCAGGGGTCTCGTCGGGTTGCTGCTCTTCCAGTATTCCGGCCGGCGCGATGCGGAAGTCGATGCCCAAACCCGACAGCAGTTCCCGACGACGGGGAGAGGCCGACGCCAGAACGATCTCGACAGCCTCCGGCTTGGCGACCAGGGTTGCGACGCATTCCACATGATGCGTTTGGGGGAACATGTCCACCGGCTGCACCGATTGAATCCGATAGCCCTGGCTCAGTGTGCGAAGATCCCGGGCCAGGGATTCCGGGTTGCAGGAGACATAGGCGATGCGGTTGGGTCGCTGGGTGAGGAGGGTTTCCAGAACGGCAGGCTGGCATCCGGAACGGGAAGGGTCCAGGATAACGGCGTCGGGCGTCACGTCCAAGCCGGGGAGAACGTCTTCCACCTTTCCGGTGACCAGTTGGACGTTGGGCAAACTGGCAGCGTTCTCCGTGGCATCGGCGATGGCGGCCGTGGATTCTTCCACCGCGATGATCCGAGCCGCATGAGGCGAAAGCAGCACGGCGAAAGTGCCGACGCCAGCGTAAGCATCAACGACGGTCTCATCACCAGTCAGTTTGAGGGCGTCCTTGACCAACTCCGCGAGACGGGCCGCCTGCCACACGTTGACCTGGAAGAAGGACGGGGATGCCACCCGGAACTCCTGGCCGGCGACGGACTCTCGGTAAGTTTTCTGGCCGGTAGTAATCTCGATTTCAGGGTTCTTTAAGGTCGGCTGGACCAAGTAGTCGCCGGTATCGGGTGAGCAGCGGATGGCCAGCTGCGAGGTCTCCGCGGCGCGCCCCTGCAACTCGGCGAGAATGTCGTTGATGCCGTCGTGCATCAGCAGGCAGCGGTCGATGCGCACGAAGCACCGGCGCTCGCGGTGAGTGAATCCCAGGGCGCCGCTTTCGCGCCAGATGTTGAATCGGGCGTGGTTCCGGTAATGGAAACGGCGTGGAGACGCCATGGCCGGCTGCACTACGGGCGCATGGAAATTGCCAATTCGCTCCAGAGCGTCCCGCACGATCTCGGTTTTCGCAGCCAACTGTTCCGCGTAGTCAACGTGCTGCCACTGGCAGCCGGTGCATTGGCCGAAATACTGGCACGGCGGTTCGACCCGGGCCGGCGAAGGGCGTATCACCCGCGTGACCTGCGCAGCGACGTATTTCCGGCGCACGGCCACGATCTCGGCCTCGACCCGCTCGCCGGGTATGCCGCCGAACACGAAGATATCCCACCCGGAGTGCCTGGCCATGGCCTCGCCCAGGCGGCCCCACGCATGGAGGTCGAGCTCGACGACATCGCCGCGTTGCAAGTGCTGGGTCGTGTCGGTGGAGGTTGCGGTAGTCATGCTGGATATAGTAACACCGCCCGGTCAGCATGGGTTTGGCATCGGGTATGGCGATGCGCCGGTTCGCGGCGCGCGGGCGGGCTTGATTGACCGGTCTGCCGCCCCTGTATAATATGGATACCATCCCGGTCGCCGAGCGCGGACGTTTGGTGTCCCCGTGGCGGGCGGCCAATGAGTGCCTATCCTGGAGGAACAGAGATGCCCGAACCTATCGAAGTGAATGGAGCAAACTGGCAAAGCAACGTGATGGACTCGGATCTGCCGGTGATGGTGGACTTCTGGGCGGAATGGTGCGGGCCCTGCAAGATGATCGCTCCCGCCGTGCACGACCTGGCGCTGGAGTACGAAGGCAAGCTGAACGTCGCCAAGCTGGACGTGGACAACGCGCCCGAGATCGCGGCGCAGTACGGCATCCGCAGCATCCCGGCGCTGATCTTCTTCAAGAACGGCCAGCCGGTGGACCAGGTGGTGGGCGCGCAGCCCAAGCCGGCGCTGAAGCGGAAGATCGACGCGGTGCTGGAGAGCTAAGCGCCGATTCGCGGGAGTGGATGGGGCCCGGTGGCTCTTGCGGACTTCAAATCCGTTATGCCTCGTGACGAGCGGGGTAGGTGGGTTCGACTCCCTCG
>DAOUHZ010000022.1:0-26126 GCA_034428455.1 Dehalococcoidia bacterium | reverse complement strand
GGGCAGGAATGGTGGTTGGTAACTCATTCCTTACCCGGAGTGGCCGTCCCTTTTCAACCCTGCAACGTAAAGTGGGTACGCGTGAGTATCTTTGAGGGTTGACAGCGCCGTTATCGCCGATTATGATAACCAAAATCGCGGTTTGCAATGTGGAGGGCGACACCGATACAGGAGGCTAGGAGCGATGGTTACCGTCAAAGAACGTCTAGTCACCGTGGATCAAGAGCAACCTGCCGGGCGATTGACCGAGAGAGTGGAACGGGATCTGGCTGAAGCGCTGACCGAGTTTGGAGCCCACAAGGAAGAGATCGCGCCGGAGCGCGCCTGCCGCATGTCCCCGCCGACCCTGGTATACGGGGTCCCGATGGCTGGAGTGCGGTACTACAGCTACGCGCCGGAGACGTAAGGCGGCGGGCGAGAAGGCGCGATGATGCGCTCGGGGCGGCCAACCGGCCGCCCCAAATAAGTTAATTGCTACCCACAGCCTCACGCGCACCCGCCTTTCGTAAATTGTCAGAATCAGGATTTACGGGATTTTATGATTGGCAGGATTGGGAGATCTTCATCACGGAACGGTTCCAATCCTGATAATCCGTAAATCCGGCAAATCCTGCTTCTGACGTTCCCCCGCCGCAAACTGGGTACGCTTGAGCGCCTCGATATTGACAGAATAGGAATAAGCAGATATGATACGAACCATATCAAGTCATTGGAATATTACTGGCGCAAGGAGGAACAAAACGATGGTTACTGTCAACGAACGCCTGATGGCGGAAGAAGCCCACCGCCAGCCCGGATTGCTGCGCGAGCAGGTGGAACAGGACATGGCCGAGACGCTCAACGAGTTCGGCTCTGCCACTGCGGGAGAAAAGCGCGCGGCCCGGGTCTTCAGCTTCGGCTACGGCATCCCCATGGCCGGCGTGCGCTACTACTCCTTCACGGAGGACGAACGGTAGAGCGCGGGAATAACATCCCAATCCGGAATGCCGGGGCGACCAATCGGTCGCCCCGTTTGTATTTTCGCGCTGCTACACCAGGCTGCTCTGCCGTCCCTGCGTCCGGCGACGGCGCGGCGCCTGGCGGAAGGTGGCCGGCGCGCCGCCCCTTGGATACGAGACAGCCGCGCCGGCGAGGAGCTCGTCGATGGTCAGGATCTGGACGCGGGGGTGCTGCTGATCCGGGAAGTGCTCCGGGGTGTAGATGCCGGCGGACAGGGCCTCCTGACGCATGGGCTCGGTGGGCGGCTGGAGGGTGATGAACACGCCGATCTCGGCCTTCTCCCGCTCCATGTCGCCTTTCAGCGTGGCGATCATGCCCCGGTTGACGTGGCCGCTCTTGACCTGGGCGATGATGCGCTTGGGCCGACCGCTGTTGTCGTCGAAGAAGTTGATGTAGCCGTCCACGCCGGCGTCGGCGCCCCGCCGCATGTCGTTGGCCGGGCGGGCGTCCACCAGGCCCAGGGCCCACCACTCGAACTGGTAGCGGTCCTGCTCGGCCAGGGCGGCGGCACTGCCCGAGTCGGTGGGCTGGCCGACGATCTCGTAGGGGCGGAGGTCGTCGCCGAAGCTGTCGTGAAGGCGGTGGCGGACCAGGGTGATGGCCAGGTGGGTGACGTCGATGCCGATCCAGCGGCGGTTGAGACGCTCGGCGGCGACGGTGGCGGTGCCGCAACCGCAGAAGGGGTCGAGCACCACGTCGCCCTCGTTGCTGCTGGCGTTGATGATGCGCTCCAGCAGGGCCTCGGGCTTCTGCGTAGGGTAGCCGAGGCGTTCGCGGTCGTGGGAGGCCAGCCTGTCAACATCTGTCCAAATGTTCTGCACCGGAACCCCTGACATTTCATCGAGGTACTGTTTAAGGCGTGGTGCCTCGCCATTGGGCGGCCAGTAGATATAGCCGTGTTTGTCAAGCAAGTCCAAACGTTCATTGATGGACAGCTTTAGACCGGCTTCTCCGGCGATGCTCCGAATTATGCGACGCGGAACGCTCCAAGTTCTTCCACTGTCCGTGGGACTGTAGCCGCGCCACCGGCCGCCGGATTCGCCGTCGCTGACACCGGGGCCGGTAAGGGTTACTGATTGAAACTTGCCTCGTTCATCCTCGTTGCGATAGAACTTGTTGACGTATTCCTCGGAGTACGGAAGGTATTGCGTGTTCCAGGTGTAAACTTCGCTTTTGGTATAGAACAGCAGCGAATCGGAGATGCGCCCGTACCGCCTGGGGTCGTTGTGCGAGTAAGTACGTTTCCAGACGACTTCGTTCCTGAAGTTTTGCGCCCCGAACACTGCATCCATCAGCAGCTTCAGATAGTGGCTGGCGGTGGGGTCGCAATGGAGGTAGATGCTGCCGGTGGGCTTGAGGACGCGGTGGAGTTCGACCATGCGCTGGGCCATCATGGTGAGGTAGGCCATCATGTCGTTCTGGCCGAGGAACTGGCGCAGGGCGGCCAGCAGGCTGCTTACTTTCTCTGACCCCTGGGTCACTACTTCTTCGTAGGCGCGTTCCGACTCCCAGCCCCAATGCCAAGTATCCTCAAAAGCAGTAACTTGCGCCGCCGATTCCTCGCCGGAGCGTTCCCGGAAGAGGACGTTGTAGGTAGCGTTGGAATTGAAGGGCGGATCCAGATAGATGAGATCGACGGTCTCATCGGCGACGTACTGCCGGAGGATTTCCAAGTTGTCGCCGAAGTAGAGGCGGTTGTGCGTTGCCAGGGACGATGCCATTGGTGAGCCTCCATCGGCGACAGCGGCATTGTCCGGCCGGCCCTGTTGGCCGGCATCCGGCGACGCTAGCCATATTATGTCGTAGTCAAGTACCGCGGTGTCGACAAAGTCCTCCCAACCCGTTGGGTCGGTGTAGGGAGTAGGTGCTTCGCCGCGCCAGTATGCCAGCAGGCCCGGGGGTAACTGTCGCCTCTGCTCTTCGGTCATGCGCCCCGGATGCTCTTTGGCTAGGGTGCGGCGGGCAATTTCCTGGGCACGTATCTTTTTCACTTCCAAGTGAGGGTCCGGAACCCACTTGTAATCCTTAAGGGATTCTTCGATTTCGCGCTCGAATTCGTCAAGGTCATCGTCGTCGAAAGGCCACCAGGCATCGAACTCCTCATCGTTCATCGGAGGCGGTGTCTGCATTTCATTCTTGTCGTCGTTCATCATCGCCCCCCGGTTGACCCCGGTACATCCGCGTGAATTTCCCGCTCTGATACGCAGCATAGAGAAATACGTAGCGCCCGGTCCGGCGATAGGCAACAACCCACGCGAGATTGTTGATGCGGACGATGCGCAGACGCTGGCCCGGATACCGTTCCTGATTGTGATGCGGCATATCAGCCAACGATTCGCTGTAGTCCATATGATACGCTACTTCGCCAAACGAGATGCCGCGTTCCCTTATCAACCGTTCGTTCTTCTCATCATCCCAAGTGTATTCCGGCATAAACGTACTATAGCACCCCATCCCGACGCCACCGCCCGATTTCGTCAGCCCCATACCCCAGCTCCGCCAGCACCGCGTCGGTGTGCTCGCCCAGGGCGGGCAGGTTGCCCGGCTCCAGGGGCGTCTCGGTGAAGGTGGCCGGGGGGCCGGCCATGCGCACCGTGCCCAGGTCGCGGTGGTTCACGTCGATGACCAGGTTGTTGGCCTCCACCTGGGGGTGCTCGAACAGCTCTTCGACGAAGCGCACCGGGCCGGCGGGGACGCCGGCGGCGTCCAGCAGGTCCAGCCACTCTTCGTTGGTCCTGGCGCGGAAGATGGCCTCGGCGTCGGCCATGAGCTGCGCCCCGAAATCGGCGGCCTCCGGGGAACGCTGGTCGTACCCCTCGTCGTAGCGGATGTCGTGAAGGCCGACCACGTCGAGCATCTTGCGGCGCAGACCGTCGTTCAGGCATCCCACCACGATCATCCCGTCGGCGGTCTGGTAGAAACGATAGTAGATGTTGCCGGGCGACTGGAAATGCTGCGCCTCGTAGACCTCCAGCAGGTCGGGATACGGCGTTCCGGCGGCGCGCATGGCGTCCACCGACTCCATGATCTCCGCGTGCGGCCCCTTGTCGATGCCGTCGATGCGGACGAAGCGCATGCCCAGCATCAGCAGCGCGGCGCCCAGCAGCGACGCCTCCAGCTTCTGGCCCCGGCCCTTTTCACCGGCAGAGGAGTTGCGCTCCCGGGCGAACAGCGCACCGCAGACGGCCCACGCCTGGGCCAGCCCGCAGGCGGTGTCCACCAGTGGGCTGGCGACGATCTGCTGAGGCACGCCGTTGGCGACCTTGCCCTCGGCGGTGGCGATGCCCGACATGCCCTGGATGATGATGTCGTAGCCGGGGCGGTAAGAATCCGGCCCCTCGTGTCCGAAAGCCGACCCCTCGCAGTAGATGATCGACGGGTTTATGGCGGCCAGGGTTTCGTAGTCGATGCCCAGGCGTCCCGCCACGTCGGGTCGGTTGTTGGCCAGCACCACGTCGGCCTGCTCGGTCAGGCGGCGCACCACGTCGGAGGACTCCGGCTTCGTCAGGTTCAGCGTCATGGAACGCTTGCCCCGGTTGTAGGCCATGAAGGGCCGGCCATCCGTGGGGAGCACCGCCTGGGCGTAGCGCCACAGGTCGCCCCAGGGAGGTTCCACCTTGATGACGCTGGCGCCCATGTCGGCCAGCAACATGCCGGCCGTGGGCGTGGCGATCATGGTGGAAAACTCGACAACGTTGATGCCTTCAAGCGGGCCGGCCATGGCGTCACTCCGGGCGGCCGCGGCCGCTGTCTCCGTTCAGTCGGTGGCTCATCTGCTCCAGCAGGTCCATGACGCGAGACGTCATCTGAGCTTGCGCGGCTCGGTCTGCGGCCAGCTCATCAAGGATACGTTGCTGGAAGTCACGGTTTTCCCTGACGGCTTGCTCACGGGCGAGACGTTCCACCTCCATGGACTGCAAGCGGGCCTGGAGTTCCGCCTCGCGCAACTGGTGGTTGGCGGCAAACTCCTTCTCTCGGGCCTGTTGTTCGGCGGCGCGGGCCTGGCGGCTGATTTCCATCTCCTTTTCCCGGGCCTGGAGTTCCGCCTCGCGGAGTTTGCGGTTTTCCTCGATCTCTTTCTCCCGGGCCGCTTGCTCGGCGGCGCGGACCTGGCGGTTTTCCTCGATCTCTTTCTCCCGGGCTGCTTGCTCGGCGGCGCGAACCTGGCGGTTTTCCGCGATCTCTTTCTCCCGGGCTGCTTGCTCGGCGGCGCGGGCTTGGCGATTTTCCTCGCGCTCTTTCTCCCGTTCCTTGCGCGCCTCTTCCTCCCAGTCCTTGCTCTTGAGGAGGGTCCACAATGTCATGAACATATCCAACACTCCGATGAAGCTAGTGGCCGCAAAAATTGCCGCCGTGTTGATAATCGCTGCGGTCAAGATTTCGGGACGTTCGCGCCCGTGAAAAGTATAGATTTCTATGGTGGCGGTCAGCGCCGCCGCCGCGCCTCCGATGGTGAGAATGACGTAGGCGATGATTGATATGATGAGAAACGTCTTCATCGGCAATTATACTCCGGGCAGATTACGGCGGGCAGACTGGCGCCCGTCGCCGATTGCAGCGCTGGATTACCGTCCCAGCCGGAACCGTTCCGGACCCAGCGCCAGCGCTTCGGCGGGGATCATGGCCGCCAGTTCCGCCGGAGTGTATCCGTCCGCCGCGTCGCCATCGTTGAGCCACGAGATGGCAGACGCCGCAAGGTCGGAGGGGAGCCCTTTGGCCTGCATCAGGACGCGGAAGTCGCCCAGCCCGCCCGGGCGCGCCAGATGGGTCAGGCCGGTCAGCCAATCCCGGGAGTCGTCCGGCTGAGGCACGAAAGGTTCTGCCAGGACATCGGGCAGCGCGCCCTCCGGGTCGATGGGGATGGTGATCCAGCCGCCGCCTGCTCCCGCGGGTGGCGCGGCGTTGCGGCGCATAGTTTGCAGGCCCAGGCGCGTCAGAAGACTCCCCTGGGATGTATTGCCCAGAGTGGTCAGTCCCGCCCGCTCCCCGGCGAGCCCAACCGACGTGAAATCCACCTGCGCCGTGATGTCCTGCCGCCCCGGGTCCACCAGCGGCGCATCGGTTTGGTGGTGGGAGCGGTAGGTGACCAGGGTTCCATGGGGCCTCTGCACCGGGTCGTAGAGATCGTCCGCGCTGCGGCCGTAGTCGATGGTGAGCACGAAGCCCATATCCAACGCCGAAGCCACCGACGCGGCCCAGTCATCCAGCAGCAGGCAGATTTCGGCGGTCTGTCCGTCGGACAGGTTGACGCCAATGTCGGATAGTCGCCGCTCCAAGCCTGGAGTGGACGGGTCGCCGGCGATTTCGACCAGCCGCCCTTCGTATCCGTCCGCGACGTCGGACTCGATGCCCACATAGAGCTCGCGGAGCGTGCCGCGCTCCATGCGCACCCGGTGCACCGGGAGGGCGTCCAGCAGTTCGTTGGAGATGATGCAGCCGGTGACGTTGCGAAACGGCAGACGCAGCGCGTCCCCGGTGATTTTCGTGAGTGTTGGACCGCGGGCGTCGCGGTACCCGGGGCTGCGGTCAATCGCTGTGTACCGCAGCGAGTCCCCAAAACCTTCGGGAAGATCGCTGGCGGCGTTGCATACGTCACGCGCCAGCAAACCGGCGCCGGCGCCGGGTTCGATCACGAAGAACGGGTCGGGTCGGCTCAGCAGACGCCAGAACTGGAACAGCTGAACCGCCAGCAGCGCTCCGAAAGCCGGATGGACCTGCGGGCTGGTGTAGTAATCGCTGCCAGCGCTGTTGCGAGTGTAGTATCCGCCGGGTCCGTACAGGGCCCGCGCCATGTACTCGGCGAAGGTGATCGGGCCGTGACGGGCGATGCGACGGCGGATGGCCCGTTCCGCCGGGGATGGAGGCAGGTCAGTCGCCGCTGCCGCGGTGACCATTCTGCTGCTGCTCCGCCAGCCGCGCCAGGGTCGCGCTGATTTCGGCCAGGGTAGTCATCATGGCCTGCTGGCTGGCGGCAAATTGGCGACGATCCTCGTTGGCTTGGCGGCGTTCTTCGATGAATTCGTCCATCAGACGCTCGTACCGCTCGTTCATCCGAACGTGTTCGCGTTCGCGTTGTTCGTGTTCCTGATCGTTTCGTTCGCGCTCGAACCGGAGCCGGGCCTCGGCTTCGTCGGCGCGTTGGCGTTCTCTGTTCAGCATAACGATGTTGCAACCTCCCGCGAAGGTGGCAAAACCGCCTCCAATAGCGAGGCAACTGGCCAGGGCCGGCAGGTTAATGTAACTGGCCAACACGCCGGGGTTGCAAAGCCCGGCTGCGGCATTTTCCATTATGCAAGGCACTTTGGTGAAATACCAGACCAGCCAAGCGCCCACGCCGGTAACAACGCCGGCGATGACGGGGGCACGCCAAAAGGACGTTATGTCATTGAACCTTGACCACCATCAGTTTTGTTCGGGCATGGCAGCGGGATCGTCGATCATCGATACATCGGCTTGAAGAAGCTGTGCAGGAAGTTGTTGCGGTGGGCCCACGAGTGGGCGCGCTTCAGCACCGTCTCGGGTATGGGTTCGGACCGGCGATGGGTGATGCGCAGGGTTTCGTAGTCGGCCAACTCCGGCGGCGCGTCGGCGGTGTAGAGCAGTTCGCAGCCCTCGCCTTCCGCGTAGAGTTTGAGGCTGTCGAAGCCCTTCACCCGCCGGCCCGGGGTCTGGTAGACGTAGAACTCGACACTCCCGACCAGTTCGTCGAAGTGGTCGTTCCCGTTGCCGCGGCCGCCACCCTGGCGGAGCTGGTCGCGGCCGATTCCGTAGCTGCTCAAGCGTCTGCGTTGCATGAGGACACCACCGATTACGTTCAGCAGAGCGTTGCCCTGCGTGCCGGGTCAGTTTTCGCGCAGCAGGCCCGGCCTGACCGTGCTTTCCCAGTCGCTGCTCCTGTCTCGGGTTCTAACGGTATTGACCAGGTCCGCCAGGTCTGCTCCGTGCAGCAGTTTCAAGTCTTCGTAGGTTTGACGCCCCGCCAGCGCGCGGATGGCGTCATGCAGGTTGTCCACATAGGCCACGGCGGCCCGCCCGGCAGCCAGGGTGTCATGCCGCACTCTGATGTTTTCCAGCTGCTCTACCCAGTCAATTTGCCGCGCAACCTGCTCGAACGGTTCTTCCGGGTCCGGGTACTGCGTCGCTGTGGTCATGACCGAGACCTCCCTGTTATCGGAGTTGTGGCAGTGTCGTTATGGGTAGATGGCCCAGCCGACCCGGTCGGTGCTGGCGTGGAAGAAGTGGCCGTCGGTGGACGTGACGTAGATGTCGGTGAGATCCGGTCCGCCGAAGCACACGTTGGTGGGGCGGGTGGCGGCGACGGGATGGGTCTCGATGACCCGTCCGGTGGGCGAGAAGACGTACAGCATGGGGCCGGGCCCGCCCGTGGGCCAGCCGGCGGTGGCGATGATGTTGCCGTCCGCGTCGAGGCACATGCCGTCGATGCCGCGATGCACCCGGTTGGCGTCGCGTCCGAAGGTGTGCAGCGTGGTGTAGGTCCCCAGCGTGCCGTCGGCGTTAATGGGGTAGGCGCGAAGCTCCCGGTCGATGTCGATCCGGTCGCTGTTGCTTTCGGCCACGTACAGGGTGTTGCCGTCGGGCGACACCAGGATGCCGTTGGGCATGGTGGTGTCGTAGGTGGAGCGGACGGTCTGGTAGGAACCGTCGGCCTGGGGCAAGGCGCACAGCACGGAGCGGTGGTCCAGTTGCTCCACCTCGTGGGCATCGATGTTGCCGGTGTTCCAGGGGTTGGTGAACCAGATGCGCCCCTGGACGTCGATGGCCAGGTCGTTGGGGGTGTTCAGGGGCACCCCGTCCAGGTTGTCGGCGACGGTGACCATGCTGCCGTCGGGGTCGAATCGGACAATTGCCCGACCATTCTGGCAGCAGCCGAACAGGCGGCCCTGGGCGTCGAATGCCAACCCGTTGGTGCGGTTAGTGTTTTCGCGATAAACGGAGAAGTCTCCGGACTTGGGGTTGTAGGCATATATGCGACTGGCATGAATGTGTGTGAAGAGTATTACTTCACCATTCCACGCCGGCCCTTCAGTAATGCCGCCCGGGGGGTCTTCAAATCGATTGAGAAGGCTGAAACGCCACGACATGTTGGCCAACTCCTTGAGCGTGTCGCATTTGGGAATAGTCGATGGATTGCGACTTTGCTACTAGCGGGCGATTGTAGCAGGCGGCCCCCGGCCCGGCAACGACGGCCGGAGATTGCGGGACCGCCAGAGGCTCGCGGGGCCAACTTGGCGTGCCTCGATCTGCGAGGCTACGCCTTTAGCTGCACACGCAACCCCTACAACATCGTTTGGCAGTCAGGCCGGAAATTGCCAGGTTTGCGGGCCGCCCAGATGGTGTTTGTTGGCTACCGCGACCAGTTCGGGGCACCGGAGGAATTGCCTGGCCGTGAGGCGAAACGTATCTCCTTCGACGACTTTCTCTCCCTCCGCGCTTTCGTTGCCTTCCACCGCCGCCAGCGCGATCTCGCGGATCAGGCTCTCCATGCCCGCTGGCTTGCTTTTCACGAACTCGTCGATGGCGTGGACCATGTCGCGCATCAGGGTCTCGCTGTTGAATAGCCTTGGGTTCCGCTTTGCCATCCATCGCGTCGTAAATTCCTGTCCGATTGTAAGGTCGCTCATCGGTCCTCCCTCATTCAGGCTGACGTGCTTTCGTGTGCATTAACAAAATTGATAACGCTTATCGTTGTTAATAACACAATACTCATCGCATGTCATTATCATTTGACGTCATACAGTGAACTGTCCGGGAGCGTCGTTTTGCAGGCGCGCAGCAAAGCCGACTGATCCGTGCGAACCACAAGGGCGCGAGGTCCCGTAACACCAAAGGATTACCGGATCCCATTCACTCGTGGGTATTGGTAATGCGATTGAGTTGCAACGAACATTGTGTCTGCCCCTGGACCCGAATGAGTATTACGGCCACCACTGCAAGGCCAGCCCCGTTGCCATGATCCTTTCTTCCTACGGCCGGCCAATCAACGGAGCCGTTCTGGCACGCGGCGCTACTGCCTCGGTGGTTTGCGACGCCGCCTGTTGAAGAGACAGCTGGGTCGTGAAGACGGCATGGGCGATGCGGGATACGTGAGGTTGACGGGCATCTTCGGCGGACTGCATACTCACTCGTGCCTGCTTGCCGGGGCTGCGAACACAAGAGTCACAGCCGAGTCGTGGACAAAGAAGCAGGCTGGAACCCATACGGCCAAACCGGGAGGTGAACCGTGGCAGGACCATGTACAGGCCTGACCGTCCTGGATTTCTCGCTGGGTATGCCGGGGGCGCTCTGTACCCTGGTGTTGGCAGATTACGGGGCGGAGGTCATCAAGGTCGAACCTCCCGGCGGAGATCCGTTCCGTTTCCAGCCGGCCTGGATATCCTGGAACCGAGGCAAGAAAGGCGTCGTGCTCGACCTCAGCGCTGAGGAAGGCCGGGAGCAGGCCATCCGGCTGGCCGCCGAGGCTGACGTGCTGGTGGAATCGTTCCGCCCCGGCGACATGGCGGACTGGGGCCTGGGCTACGACGATCTGTCGCAACTCCACCCGGGGCTGGTCTACTGCTCCATCACCGGCTTCGGGCAAAAGGGCCCGCTGAGTCGCGTGAAAGGGTATGAGGGCGTCGTTGCGGCCAAAGCCGGCCGGATGCTCAACCTGGAGGGACAGCCCAACCGCGACGGCCCGGTCTATTCGGCGGTGCACACCGGCAGCTGGCACGCCAGCCAAGCCGCGGTGCGCGGCATCCTGGGCGCGCTCCGCGTGCGGGATCTGTGCGGGCGCGGGCAATGGGTGCAGACCAGCATCGTGCAGGCCCTGGCCTCGCCCCACGACAACAACGTCGGCGACGGCGGGCTGGTCAATATGCAGCTCCGGCGCATGGATCCGGAGCGGTTTCCCCCGAGACCCCGCGGCCGGGGCCTCTCGTCCATCGGATACGTTCCCGTGCGTACCCGCGAAGGCGTATGGCTCCAGCACGCCAACCAGCGGGTGCCGCACATCCAGGGCCATCTCAGGGCGATTGGACTTGGCGACCTGCTCGAAGACGAGCGCTTCGCCAGGGTTCCGGCCCTCAATTTCGAAAATCAGGAACTCCTGCGCCGGGAGATACTGGATAAGCAGGCTGAGAAGACCGCCGACCAGTGGATGGAGATCTATCTCGAAGACGGCAACATCGCCGCCGAGCCCTATCGCACCAGTGTCCAGGCCATGGATCATCCCGCCGTGATCGCCAACGGCACGGTGGTCACCATCGACGATCCGCGCGTGGGCCCGATGCGCACCCTGGCGCCGCTGGTCGACCTGAAGGAAACCCCGGGCAAATCCAGCGGACCGGCTCCGGATGCGGGACAGCACAACGACGAGGTGTTGGGTCATCTCGGGACTTCCGCAGGTTCGAGCGGCGCGCCGCCTGCGGTGAACGGCGCCGACGCTCCGTCCCACCCGCTGTCCGGTATAACCGTGCTGGACCTGGCGACGATCCAGGCCGGACCCTACGGCGCCGCGCTGCTGGCGGATCTCGGAGCGCGGGTTATCAAGGTGGACGCCACCGACCGGCGCTTGGATGAGGGGCGGCGTTCCACTGCGGTGGCGGTCGCCGACGCACGGACCTACGCCGGCAAGGAGTGCATTCAGATCGACCTCCAGACCCCCGAGGGCAAGGAGATCATCCACAAGCTCATCGCCCGGGCCGACGTGCTCTCGCACAACTTCCGCCTCGGCGTGCCGGAGCGCCTCCAGGTCGATTGGGAGACCTGCCGCAAGATCAACCCGCGCATAATCCACGTCTGGATGGCCACCTACGGCGAGCACGGCGCCCACGCGCGCCGGCCCGGCGCCCACCCCATCCCCGGCGCCATCATGGGCGGAGCCATGCGGCAGATGGGCCGGGGGATGCCCCCGCCGCCAGAGCAGGTCATGGACGCCGAAGAGACCGTGGAGGCGACCCGCTGGCTCATGAAATCCAACTGGGGGCCGGACCAGAACACGTCTCCAGCTGTGGCCACCGCCGTCATGCTGGGCCTGCGGGCGCGCGAAACCACCGGCGAGGGCCAGCCCGTCGAGCTCACCATGCTCAACGCCAACGCCTGGACCAACGCCGACGAGTATTACGACCACAATAACCGCCCTGCCATCGTCATGCCCGACGAAGATATCCACGGGCTGCACGCCCTGTACCGCCTCTACCGATGCCGTGAAGGGTGGGTGTTCCTCGGCTGTCTGTTCCAGGACGAGTGGGAAGGCTTCTGCCGCGCCGTGCAACGGGACGACCTCCTGGCCGATCCTCGCTTTGCCACCCCGGAGGCGCGACAGGCCAACGACGAGGCCCTGGTCGCGAAGATATCAGCGATTTTCGCCGGACGCGCCGCCGCTGAGTGGGAGGGACTGCTGACCGCGGCGGACGTCGGCTGCGTCCAGGCCGATGAAGCCGTGGAAGGCGATTTTTACGCCGACCACCCCCACGCCCGGGCCAACGACCTGAGCGTTGAGGTGGAGCACCCGGTCGTCGGGAAGTATCGCCGCTACGGAGGGCTGGTCGAGTTTTCCCTGACCCCAGGGGTCTACAAGACTTCCACCCAGGTCGGGCAGCACACCAGGCCCCTGCTGCGGGAACTGGGCTACGACGATCAGGAGATCGAGGACTTGGGTGCCAGGGGCGTCGTGCAGTGGGCCGACCCGTCGGCGGGCGGGGAGACATAAGGGGATCGTCAGAATCAGGATTTGCCGGATTAGAAGATTGTCAGGATTGGGAATGTTCTACTGCTGGATGGTTTCAATCCGGCCAATCCTGAAATCCCGAAAATCCTGATTCTAACAAATTTGCGAAGGAAGGAAGGTCATACTTGGCAATACTGGTCAGTTTCGACATCGATGGAACCCTGGAAGCCGGGGACCCGCCCGGCCCGATCACCATGGGCATGGTTCGGAAGGCTCAGGCCCACGGTTGCATCATCGGCAGCTCTTCCGACCGTCCGCTGCCGGTCCAGCAATCGATCTGGGACCGGCACCGCATCGAGGTGAGTTTCATCTCGCACAAGCAGGACCTACCCGAAGTCAGGTCACGCTTTCCGGCGGACGAGTACTACCACATCGGCGATACCGAGATGGACCAGCAATTGGCCCTGGCCGCGGGGTTTTCATTCGTCTGGATGGACGCTGGGCATGCCGAACCCTGGATCAACGGGAAGGCGGACTTTGACTAGACAGATCAGGCGCGCTTTTCGCCGTCATTTTCGTTGCATATAATCTCCTTGAACGCTAGTCTGCACCCCACCGCAGGAGGAACATTCTTGGGAACCGTCACCGTCACCATTCAGGTCGGCGACTCCCATGGTGAACAGTTCGAGGAACTCGATATCACCGTGGACACCGGCTCGACCTACACCGCAGTGCCACGGGCAATCCTGGAACGCCTCGGTGTCCCAATTCAACGTTCGCTGCCTTCGGAGACCGCCGACGGCAGGATCATACCGGTTGACGTGGGCGAAACCACGGTCAGACTCGAGGGACTGCAATTCCACACCCCCGTTATATTCGCCGAAGCGAACGAGCCCTGCCTGCTCGGCGTGGTGACCCTCGAAGAGGCATCGCTTGCCGTGGATCCGGTAGGCGGCCGCCTTATACCCACACGCCTCCTCCGCTACTGACCCCACGGCAAGGCGACGCGCCCAGCGCAAAATTCCGCAGGAGGGAAAAGTATGTCGACGATTCCAGGGCTGGAGAGACCCGGTCCGGTGCCCAATGATCTGACCCGGCCCTTCTGGGATGCCTGCAACGAGCGGCGCCTGGTCTTGCAGAATTGCACCGCCTGCCCGCGTATGCACTACCCGCCCGCCCAGCGGTGTGACCAGTGCGGCTCCGCCGACAACTTCGAGTGGAAAGAGGTGGAGGGCAAGGGACACATAGACGTGTATATGGTCATCCGCGACTCCCGCATCCGCGGCTTCCGGTCGGCCCAGCCCATCAACTTCGCGGTGATCACCCTGGACGAGGACCCGGGCATCAACTTCCTGTCCAATCTCCCGGGCACTCCGCCGGGGGATGTTCCCGTTGGCGCCCCGGTCGAGCTGATATTTGAGGAAACTAGCACCGGCCAGTTGGTCCACGAGTGGCGGGTGGTCACCTAGGCCGTCCGCGTCTTGACCGATTACCGACACCATTGCAGAGAACACAAGGGGGGCTGAAATGGTTAGCGACAGGAGTTGGATGCGACTTCAGGAAGGGATGGGGCTCTGGGAGCACCGGGGCAAGGTCGCCATCGTAGGCTGGGGACAGTCCCACATTGACCGGCGCTGGGACGGTGTCACCCTGGACCGGAGCTGCGGCGGACTGACCAAGGAGGCCTGCCTGAAGGCTATCGCCGACGCCGGCCTGTCTCTGGACGACATCGACGGGCTGATCACCAGCCCGGAGACCCGCGCCGAGCAGACCTGGGCGCCGCGCCCCTACTTTGATCCGCCCTACGACACCGAAGACGGCCTGACCTACGCCTCAGCCGAGTGGATCGAGCGGGAGTTGGGTTTCAAGAACATCCAGTATCGCGTGTCCGACGCGCCCTACATCGGCCCGATGATGGGGTTGGCCGCCCAGGCGGTGGGCGACGGCCGATGCGAGACCGCCCTGGTCTGGTACCCGATGGTCAACCTCGCCGGCCGGTACGGGCACAACAACCCCGCCAACAACAGCGAGGAGGCGCCCGGGCCCAGCGCGTTCACCCTGCCCTGGGGCTACCAGAGCGGCGCCATGTTCAACAACCTCGTTATCTTCCAGCAGTACTGCAAGAAGTACGGCACGTCCCACGACGGGCTGGCCGATCTCTGCCTGAACCTGCGCCGGAACGGCCTGATGACTCCCTGGAGCTACTACGCGCTGCACGAGCCCTACCAGCTGACCCGCGAGGACTACCTGAACGGCCGCGTGATCGAAGAGCCGCTGGTGATCTACGACTGCGACCGCCCGGTGAACACCTGCGCCGCCTTCATCTTCACCACCGCCGAGCGGGCCAAAGACCTGAGGCAGAAGCCGGCCTACGTGCTGAACCACGCCCAGACCGGCGGCCGGGGCCGGAGCACCATGTCGACGCTGGAAGAGCACCAGGAGGCCGTAGCCAGCCTGGCGCGGAGGATGTGGGAGGGTTCCGGTTTGGGTCCCGACGACGTTGACATATTCAACCCCTACGACGGCTATCTCACGTTCACGCAGCAGTTCCTCGAGGGCTTCCAGTGGCACGGCGTGAAACTGGGCGAGGCCCACGACTTCTACGCCGACGACATACGGGTCGAGGGTCCGCATCCTTTCATGTCCAGCGGCGGCAACAACGGAACCGGCCGGACCCGCGCCTGTCTCTTCTCCGACAGTCTGGAGCAGCTCCGGGGCACCGCCGGCCCGCGTCAGGTGACCACCCGCGCCGACATCGCCCTGGCCGGCTGCAACACGCCCGACAGCAACGGCTTCATCATGCTGAGCAAGCACCCCGACTAGAGCCTCGCGCTTACCCAATTTGCGGCGCAAAGTCGTCAGAATCAAGATTCGCATGATTTAGTGATTTCCAGGATTGGAACCGTCCGATGGAAAAGAGCGCCTAATCCTGAAAATCCTTCAATCCCGTAATTCCTGATTCTGACGTTCCTCCGCTGCTCTGAAAGCCCATCAGTTCAACGCCTGGCCCCATGCCTTTCGCCTGGGCCAGTACTTTGAAGTCGCCGTACTCGTCCGGGTCCACCAGCGTCATCATTGCCATGCGGCTCAGCTCGGCGCGGGCTGCGGACAAGCCCGGCGTCTCCAGGTCGTCCAGAAACTCGTTGAAGCCGAGGTTCTCCAGGAACCGGCGCTGTAGCGTGTAGCCCACTGTGTCCAGTCCGTGACGCTCGCCCAGCTCCATCAGGGACGTGAAGTCCACCAGGCAGGTGATGTCCTGCTGCCCGACGTCCCGGTAAGGGTCGCTGCCGATGGCGTGACGGTTGAAACAGACCAGCGTGCCATCGGCGTTCGCGGGCGAGTAGAGTTCATTGGCCCGCTCGCCGTAGTCGATGGCGAGGACAAACCCGTGATCCAATGCCCCGCAAACCTGGCTGATCCAGTCCTCCATGGCCAGGTTCACCTCGCCCTGATACTCCTCGGGCAGGGACAGGTCCAGGCCGGCCAGCCGGGCTTCGATGCGCGGCGAAGACGGCTCGTCCAGTACCTCGACGAAACTATCTCCGGCCATTGCAACGAAGATTTCACGGATCCTTCCGTCCTTGATGGTGAACCGATGCACCGGGAAGTTGTCGATCAGTTCGTTGCACAGGATGCAGCCCACGATGTTGCGGAACGCGCCGAGCCCCGCGCCTCTGACGCGCTGCACTGTCGGGGCAGTGTCCGATCCGCTTTTGTTTGTGTCTGCTCCCGTCCTGTCCGGCCAGTCAAAGGCGTTGCCGGGGGATTTGACCCATCCGGGCTCGTAGTCCGCTCCGATATAGTAAAGCGCCCGGGCGAACCTGGGATCCATGCGCTGGCAGGCGTCGGTGATAGATCGTGCCAGGGATCCATCCCCTGAACCGACCTCGATCACATGGAAAACCGGAGGCTCCCCCAGGATCTGCCACATCTGTTCCAGCTGCCGCGCGATCAGGGCGCCGAACACCGGATGACTCGTTGACGAGGTGCCGAAGTGCGCGCTGATCCGGTCGCCCCGGGCTGAATAGAAGCCTCCGCGCGGCGAGTACAGGCACGCTTCCATGAACCGGGCGAACGTGATCCGCCCGTCCCTGCGGATCAGGTCTCTGATCTCTTGCTCAACTGCTGCGCTCAACGTCATCTCTGGCATCGGGCAAATATCCTGGACATTATTGGGTAAGTGTCCCCTCGACACGCCCGGTTGCGCAAGGGGATAATCGCCCCCGGAGGGCATCCGTCAGGATGATGACAATAGAACCAGCCAGCGGGTGCAAACCCCTTGAGCAAGAGGTGCGACGATGACGATGAGTGCAGTGCAGCAAGATCACGCCCCGGCCCCCTATATTCCCCAAGAGTTGCTCGGCGCCGTGCGGTGGCGCTGCATCGGCCCGCCCCGGGGCGGCCGCGTGGTGGCGGTCGCCGGCGATCCGGTCAACCCCGCGGTCTTCTACTTCGGAGCGTGCGCCGGCGGGGTATGGAAGACCAACGACGGCGGAACCTACTGGGAGAACGTTTCCGACGGCTACTTCAACACCGCCGCAGTGGGTGCAATCGCCGTCGCGCCCTCCGACCCCAACGTGATCTACGCCGGCATGGGCGAGGCGTGCATCCGCGGCGACGTGACCTACGGCGACGGGGTGTACCGATCCACCGACGGCGGGCAGACCTGGATCAACGTGGGCCTGTCCGACACCCGGCACATCGGCCGGGTGCGGGTGCATCCCACCAACCCCGACCTGGTGTACGTGGCCGCGCTGGGACACGCCTACGGCCCCAACGACGAGCGGGGCGTTTTCCGTTCCAAAGACGGCGGTAATACTTGGGAGAAGGTGCTGTTCCGCAGCGAGGATGCCGGTGCCATCGACCTGTCCATGGACCCCAATAACCCTCGCATCCTTTACGCCTCCATTTGGCAGGTCCGACGAACACCCTGGAGCCTCATCAGCGGCGGCGAGGACAGCGGCATCTTCAAGTCCGTAGACGGCGGTGACACCTGGACCGAGATCACCGATAACCCGGGCCTGCCCGGCGGCCTCAAGGGGCGCATCGGCGTCGCCGTTTCCCCCGCCAAATCCGGGCGGGTCTGGGCCACCATCGAGGCCGAGGACTGCGGCGTGTACCGTTCCGACGACGGGGGCGATACCTGGGAGCTGGTCAGCGACGAGCGCGACCTGCAAGGGCGCCCCTGGTACTACCAGCACATCTTCGCCGACCCCCAGGACGCGGACACCGTGTGGATCCTCAACTACCAATGCTGGAAATCCATCGACGGTGGGCGCAACTTCAGCCGGGTCACCACGCCCCACGGCGACGATCACGACCTCTGGATCGACCCCAACAACCCGCTGCGGATGATCGAGGGCAACGACGGCGGCGCCTGCGTCAGCTTCAACGGCGGCGAGACCTGGTCCAGCATCTACAACCAGCTCACGGCGCAGTTCTACCACCTGACCACCGACAACCGCTTTCCCCACCGGGTGTACGGCACCCAGCAGGACAACACCGCCATCAGCGTGCCGTCACGGACCCACAAGGGCGCAATACCCTGGGGAGACTGCTACGTGGTGGGGAACTCGGAAAGCGGCTACATCGCCCTGGATCCGAATGATCCCGACACCGTGATCTCCGGCGCCATCGGCAGTTCGGCCGGCGGTGGCGGCAACCTGCTGCATTACGACCACGCCACCGGGCAGGTGCGGATCATAACCGCGTGGCCGGAGCTGTACACCGGGTGGGGAGCCAAGGACATGAGGTACCGCTTCCAGTGGACCTACCCCATCATGTTCTCACCCCACGACCCGGAGACGCTGTACGTTGCCGGCAACGTGGTGTTTCGCAGCAGAGATCTGGGCAGCAGCTGGGAGACCATCAGTCCCGACCTGACACGCCACGACCCGTCCACCCTGGAACCATCCGGCGGCCCCATAACCAAGGACACCTCCGGCGCCGAGGTCTACGCCACCATTTTCGCCTTCGTGGAATCTCCCCACCAGCAAGGCGTCTTCTGGGCCGGCTCCGACGACGGGCTGGTGCACCTGTCCCGCGACGGCGGCGCCACGTGGGAGGCGGTAGCGCCCGACGGCCTGCCGGAGTGGACGCTCATCTGCATGATTGAGGTTTCGCCCCACGACCCGGCCACGGCCTACATCGCGGCCACCCGCTACAAGCTGGACGACACCCGTCCCATGCTGTACAGGACCACCGATTACGGCCAGACGTGGACATCAATAACCGCCGGCCTGCCCCAGGATGATTACACCCGGGTAGTGCGAGAAGACCCCACCCGACCCGGCCTGCTCTACACCGGCACCGAGACCGGAGCATACGTGTCCTTCAACCAGGGGGATTCCTGGCAACCGCTGCGCTCCAACCTTCCCGTGGTTCCGGTGTACGACCTGGCGATCAAGGACGACAACCTGGTCGCCGCCACCCACGGCCGGTCCTTCTGGATCCTGGACGACCTGACCCAGCTGCGCCAGCTCGCTCCGTCCTTGGCGGATCAGTCCTTCACGCTGCTCCAGCCCCGGGACACCTACCGGATACGCTCGCCTTTCCGCGACCGAAAGCCCTCTCCCGGCAAAAATTATCGCGCCGGCCTGGGCGCGGACGTCACCTACAGCGAGTCGTTGGGAAAATCGGGCGAGACCGTGCGCAAGATGTGGGACGCTGGTGAAAACCCGCCCGACGGGGTGATGATCCATTACTTCCTGGAGCAGGCGCCGGAGGAAGCGACTATCACCATCTCGGATGAAGCCGGGGAGATCATCAAGACCTTCTCCAGTAAGGTGCCGGCTTCCGGCACCGATGCGGGAGAGCCCCGCCCGCCGGCCGAAGCCGGAATGAACCGCTTCGTGTGGAACCTGCGCTACCCGCCCGCCCGCAAGGTTCCAGAGGACAAGACCACCGAGGATGCAGTTATCGGCCCCCTGGCATCGCCCGGCGAGTACCGGGTGACGCTACAGGTGGGGGACGACACCCAAACCCAGGGCTTCCGCATCGTGAAAGACCCCCGCGTGGGGGCCTCCCAGGAAGACTTCGACGCCCAGTTCAAGTTCCTGATCGAGATCCGCGACAAGGTGTCGGAAACTCACGACGGCATCAACCAACTGCGCCGGGTCCGCCAGCAGGTAGAGCAGTGGGTGAGCCGCGCCGATGGGCATCCGTCGTCGGAAACGGTGGGCAACACCGCGGAGTCGGTAAAGGAGAAGTTGGGCCAGATCGAAGAGCAACTCATCCAATCCGCGTACCGGGGAGCGCGAGACCGGCTGAACCTGCCGGCTCGGCTCAACCGGAAGCTGGCGGAACTCACCGCGGTGGTGGCCGCCGCCGACTTTGCGCCGCCCCAGCAGGCGTACCAGGTGTTCGATTACCTCTCCGGCGAGATCGACCAGCAACTGGCGGCGCTGCAGCAGGTCATCGACGAAGACGTGACCCAGTTCGCCAACCTGGTGCGCGACCTGGACATCCCGGCCATCGCCACATGACTCCCATTTGTACCCAGTTTGTCATCGCGAGAAGCGGAGCGACGTGGCGATCTCGAATGCGGAGCAACGGCTCCTCCGGCAGCGAGATTGCCACGCTCCGCTCGCAATGACCATCGGTACCCGTGAGGACGTGACCGCTGTCGCAGATCAGTCAGTCAGCAGAATGTAGACCGCGCCCGACGGCGACAGGTCATGGTGCGAATGCCCCTTGCCGGTCACGTCCTCCATGAGCCGGATGTCGCCGGCGCGCAGCACCCGCTTGGAGCCGTCGCTGGCTCCGATCTCCACTTCGCCCGACAGGTGGATGATCAGCCGGCGCTCCGGCAGGGGATGAAAATCCATCTGCCGTGACCCGTCAAACTCCTGCACCCGCACCTCGGATACGTTGATCAGTGCCCCCAGCTCGGGGTGTTCCGCAAGGTTCAGGTCCTCGATGTGGCTCTCGCCGTCGGCGTCTGAAAATACTCTGTAAATCGCCATTTTGCCCTCAAACCGCTTATTTGGATTGTTCGCCAGTCTAGCGGTGCCAACAACGTTACCACGCTAACGGCCTCTCAGGCGTAGCCCTTTCGCAAATCATCAGAAGCAGGATTTCAGGATTTGGTGATTATCGGGATTGGAGCCGTTCGGTGATGCGGATCTCCTAATCCTGTCAAATCATACAGTCCTGAAAATCCTGCTTCTGACGATTCAGATCGGTGGTATTTTGACATTCCCAACGCGGATAGTTAGCATCCCATACATAATGCCGGAATTCTTCAACGTGCTGCCTCCGGGGGAGGCGTTGGCGTTGCTCATGGATCGGCTTCCAGAGCGACCGGTTGCCGGGGTGTGCGTTGTGGATACCGCGCAGGCGTTGGGAAGGGTCGTCGCCGCGGAAATTCCGGCAACGGAATCCCTTCCGGCCTTTCCCCGCTCCACGATGGACGGCTACAGCGTGCGGGCGGCGGATACCTACGGAGCCAGCGACGGACTGCCGGCCTGGTTCACGCTGGTGGGCGAGGTGCCCATGGGATGCGCACCCGACGTCAGCCTGGAGGTCGGCGAGGCGGCGGTGGCGTACACCGGCGGGATGCTGGCGGGAAACGCCGATGCCGTGGTGATGGTGGAGCATACGCAGGCCATCGAAGCTCAAACTATTGAGGTGATGCGTCCCGTGGCTCCCGGCGAGAATGTCGCCCAACCCGGTGAGGACGTTCGGGCGGACGAAACGGCGCTGCCGGCCGGACACGTGATCCGGCCCCAGGACATCGGCGCGCTGCTCGCCCTGGGCATCGAGCGGATCGAGGTGGCCCAAAAGCCGCGGGTGGGCATCCTGTCCATGGGCGATGAAGTAGTTCATCCCAGCGCAATCCCGGGCCCCGGACAGGTGCGGGACATCAACACGTACACCGTCGCGGGACAGATCACCGCCGCCGGCGGGGTTGCGGTTCCTTTGGGCTTGGTGAGCGACGACTACGATGAACAGCTGGTCGCGGCTCGTCAGGGGCTGGCTCAGTCCGACATGCTGGTGCTGTCAGCGGGCAGCTCGGTCAGCGCCCGCGACCGCACGGTGGACATCGTTGCCGAGCTTGGCGAACCCGGCCCTCTGGTGCACGGGCTGGCGCTGCGCCCCGGCAAGCCGGCCATCGTGGGCTTGTGCGACGGCAAGCCGGTGATCGGGCTGCCGGGCAACCCGGTGTCGGCCATGGTGGTGAGCAGCCTCCTGGTGCGCCCCACGGTGTACCGGCTCATGGGTTGCGCCGAAACGCCTCCGCCGGCCGAACTGACGGCGGTGCTGGCGCAGGATATACCATCCGCCGCCGGTCGCGAAGATTACGTGCCGGTACGCCTGGTGGAAGGCGCAAGCGGGATGCCGAAAGCCCATCCGGTTTGGGGCAAGAGCGGCTTCATCTTCACGTTGGTCAAGTCGGACGGGCTGGTGAGGGTCCCGGCGGACGCCGGCGGGATCTACGCCGGTGAAACGGTACAGGTGCGGGAGCTGTGAGCCCATGGAGGGCCCGACACCGCACCGGTCGCACCGTCGCTACTTCCTTCAGGACATTCCGCTGGAAGAGGCGACGGCTCGCTGGTTCGGCGCTCTGAGCGACGCCGGCGCTCTGGTTCCCATGCTCGGCGAGGATACCCCGCTGACCGCTCCCGACATCGTGGGCCGCGTTACCGCCTGGCCGGTGTGGGCCGTCGCATCGTCGCCGCATTACGATGCCGCCGCCATGGATGGCATCGCCGTGCGGGCGGCCGACACCGTCGGAGCCACCGAGACGCGCCCCGTGACATTAGATGTGGGCAGCCAGGCGGTGTGGGTCGATACCGGTGACCCCATGCCCGTGGGCATGGACGCGGTGGTGATGATCGAGCATGTGCAGCGAGATTCCGCGAACCCGGACAGTGTGCGGGTTTCCGACCCGGTCGCGCCCTGGCAGCACGTGCGGCCGCTGGGCGAGGATATCGTGGCCACCGAGCTGGTGCTGCCGGAAAACCATCGCATCACCCCCGCTGATTTGGGCGCCTGCGCGGCCGCCGGCCTCACCACGGTTCCGGTGCGCCGCCGTCCGCGGGTCACGATAATCCCCACCGGGGACGAACTGACGCCCATCGGCGCGCCGCGAAAACCGGGTGACATACCGGAGTTCAACTCGCTGATCCTGGCCGCCCTGGTCAGGCAGTGGGGCGGCGAACCGGTGGTGCGCGAGCCCGTGCCGGACGATTTCGACGCCATCCGTGAAGCGGTTGTCTCGGGTCTGGCGTCATCGGACGTGGTTGCCATCAACGCCGGATCCTCAGCCGGCGACGCCGACTACACCGCCGCGGTTATCGAATCATTGGGCACGCTGCAGGTGCACGGCATCGCGGTCCGTCCCGGGCATCCGGTGGCCCTCGGCGTGGCATCTGGCAAGGCAGTCATGGGTCTGCCGGGGTACCCGGTATCGGCGGCCCTGACCGCAGAACTGCTGTTGATGCCGCTGCTGGAACGGTTGCTGGGATCGTCTATGCCCGCGCGCCGCCGGATCCGCGCGAACATCACCCGCAAGGTGGTGTCTCCCACCGGCGAGGACGAGTTCTTGCGGGTAGCGGTGGGACAGGTGGGAGACAAGATGATCGCGACGCCGGTGCAGCGCGGCGCCGGCGTGGTGATGTCCCTGGTGCGCGCCGACGGCATCGTTCGGATCCCCAGGCACACCGAGGGCGTGGACGCCGGCGCCGAGGTGGAGGTCGAACTGCTGCGCCCGTTGGAGGAGGTGCGGAATACCATAGTCGCCATCGGCAGCCACGACCTGGCGCTGGACCTGATGCGCAGCTTCCTGCGGCGCGGAAACCCGTCGGTGAACCTGGCGTCGGCCCACGTGGGCAGCCTCGGCGGGTTGCTGGCCTTGCGGCGCGGCGAAGCCCACGTCTCCGGCTGCCACCTGCTGGACACGGAAACCGGCGAGTACAATACGTCCTACGTTCGCCGCTACCTGCCGGACACGCCCGTCGCCATCGTCCGCCTGGTGGGTCGCACGCAGGGACTGATGACCGCTCCTGGAAACCCGCTGAACATCGCCAGCCTCGTAGACTTGCTGCGGCCCGAGGTCAGGTTCGTCAACCGCCAGCGGGGATCGGGCACCCGCGTATTGCTGGATTACCGCCTCCAGCAGATGGGTGCGGCGCCCGATGAAATCGCCGGCTACCAGCGTGAGGAATACAGCCACCTGGCGGTGGCGGCCGCAGTGTCCGGCGGGTCGGCCGACACCGGGTTGGGGGTGTTGTCGGCGGCCCGGGCGCTGGAGTTGGAATTCGTTCCCCTGTTGAATGAGGAGTACGATTTGGTGATCCCCACCGAACACTACGAGAGCGGCCATCTGCAACCGCTGCTGGACCTTCTCGCCGCCGCCGATTTCAGGCGGGCCGTTGAGGATCTGGGCGGCTACGACGTTTCACGCATGGGCCAACTGCGAGCGATGTTGCCATGACCGACGCTCGTGACCAGCGCATCGCGCGTCGCCATGCCGAGCTGGAATCCCAACTCGCGGCCAACGGCGGCGACCACCCGGATACCATGCGCGCGCAGCACCGGCTGGCCCACGCTTACCGCGCTGCCCGCCGGTTCGACGAGGCGCTGCGCTGGTTCGAGCAAGCCGCCGAGGGCAGCGCGCGGGCGCATGGGCCGGATCATCTCGAAACGCTGCGTTACCGGAGCAGCCTCGCTAATTGCCACTACGCCGCCGGGCACACCGACGTGGCAATCGAAATGTTCTCCGCGCTGTTTGAGTCGCGGCGCGCTGCGTTGGGCGAGGACCACGCCGATACCCTGCGCAGCCGGGGGAGCCTGGCCAACGCGCTGCACACTGTTGGCCGCTACGACGAAGCGGCCACGCTGCACCTCCGCAACGCCGGCGACCGGGCCGAGACCCTGGGCCGCCAGCATCCGTCCACCGAGGCCAGCCTCCGCAATCTGGCTCGCGCCGTGCGGGATGCCGGCGCGGATACAACCTGATCTTGGCCGCCGGAGAAGCAGCCAGCGGGTTGTCCGATCCGGAACGACCGGGTTCCGATGCCACCACGTCGGTCCGGGGCTGGTCGGTTCTGCTGCTGAACCGGACTCACCAGAGCACGGTGGTGCTGTCGTCCTACGGACTCGGGTTGTTCCTGCCCTTTGTGCAGGCGGACCTGGATCTCAGCTACCTGGAGATAGGCATTCTGCAGGCCGTCTGGTGGGGCACGCCGGCGGTGCTGCTGGTGCCCTTCAGCCTGCTTTTCGCCCGGTTCAACCCCAACCGCCGAGTGCTGGTCGCGCTGGCGCTCATGGCGCCTTGCCTTTTCAGCCAGGGACTCGCCATCGGGTTCTGGACCCTGCTGGCGTCCCGGTTCCTGACGGTGCTGGTCCACGCCTCCATGGCTCCGGCGCGGCCGCTGCTGCTTCGCTGGTGGGCGGCTCCCCGCCAGTACTCCACCGTGAGTTCATTGGGCCTGTCTATGCACTCCACCTTCATGGCGGCGGCCCTCACCTTCGGGCCCATCGTCATCGTGGTGCTGGATAGCTGGCGATTGGCCTACTTCGTGCAGGGTGGCATCATGGCGGCTCACCTGCTGGTGTGGGCGGCGCTGACCTGGGGGGCCAGGGAGCCGGCGCAAGGCCCGGAGGACGCAGCCGCATCGTCGTCGGACCCTGGTGCCAAGGGCGATGCGGATACACCGGAACCGAACGCCAGGCCGCCGCTGGTCAAGTCGCTGCTCTCCTATCCCCACGCCTGGCTGCTGGGAGTGGTGATGCTGTGGCTGTCGGCGTCGTGGACGACGATCCTGACCTTCCTGCCCACCATCCTGGAGCAGCACCGGGGCATCGAGATTACATCGGGCAGCGTGCTGTTCGGTTTCCTGTACTACGTCCTGATACCGGGGGCGCTGGCGGGAAGCTGGATATTCAATCACATCACCAACCGGCGGCTGCTGGTGCTGCTGCCGGCCGCGCTGAACCTGGCCGCCACGGTGGGCGCAGTTTTGTCCGGCAACGTGGTGATCGCCGCCCTGGCCCTGACCGGGTTGGGGATCGCCTGGGTGTTCGTTCCGGCCATGGAGATACTGCCCTTCGAGTTTAGAAACATCCGGACGCGGGAGGTGTCGGTGCTGGCTGGCTTGGTGCAGACCTTCGGCGCGGTGGGCTTCGGCGCTGGCCCGGTGATCGCCGGAGCGCTCGCCCAGATGACCGGGTCCCTGGTCACCGGCGTGCTGGCCGTGGGCATAATGACCGCCCTGGCGGTGGTCGCCGCGGCGGCGTTGCCGGGCCGGTTCGGCGGCCGGCTGGCCTAATTTGCTCAGACATTACAGATTTGGCGCGGTAACGCGCTGAGGAGACAGGATGACGACACCTCAGTTCACGGACGACGAAATCGACGCACTTGGCGAGCGGTTGCGGCAGAGCATTGCCACCGCCGACCGGGGAATTTACCGTGAGTACCGCCGAGTACTGCATCGCCTCAGGCGAGATTTGGAGG
>DAOUHZ010000021.1:0-9419 GCA_034428455.1 Dehalococcoidia bacterium | reverse complement strand
CGATTCGCCGCCGCGCCGGAACTGCTGGCGTTCGCCGAGCATTGGGTGGCCGCATGGGACAACGCCGAGGACGGCAACATGGCCGACTTTGAGATCGGCATGATGCTGGCTGATCTCGCTGGCGAAGCCAGAGCCGCCATCGCCAAGGCGACCCGCCCTGATCCGGCCGAGAGGTAGCAGCAATGGCGCGATGGGCACGAAAGCCAGTCGAATGGATTGACGAGGAAACCGCCTATATCTCGGTGGTGTTTTCCTGGCAGGTGGACCTCGCCTACTCCAGGGCCGTCTGGCTGGGCCGCATGGGATACGACGTTAAGGTGGGCGGTCCTGGGGTGTTCACCCGCAGGCGGGAGCTGGAGGGCGTGGCGACGGTGGGTGGCGACATTCCCGACGCCGTGGCGCGGCACAACCCTGATGCCACGTTCGCCAGCAAGGGCTGTCCGGTCGGCTGCTACTTCTGCATTGTCCCGGCCATGGAAGGCCGCGATTTTACCCTGCTGCCAGACTTCGAGCCGCGCCCGATCCTGTGCGACAACAACCTGTCGGGATTGCCCCCAGATTACCAGGATTACATCGTGAGGCGGTATCAATTTGCCGGCGTTCCTCTACTCGATGCCAACAGCGGTTTTGAGCCGGCCACCTTCGACGAGGAAGTCCTGGCTCGGTGGAAGCCAATCAACCGAGGTCCCTGGCGGTTCGCCTACGACGAATCGGGGGAAGGGGATGATGTGTACCGCGTGGCCCGGATGCTGAAGGACGTTTCCCCTCCGCGCAAGCGCGTCTATGTATTGATTGGCAACGAGCCTTTTGACTCCTGCATGGGCCGCATTCGCGAGGTGATCGAATGGGGTTGCGAGCCTCACGTGCAGCCGCTGATGAAACTGAACGCCCGCCACAAGGTTCCCTGGGTGCGGTTCGATTGGGACGTGGGGCTGCTGAAAGACGTCGCTCGCTGGGCCAACAAGTGGGTTTGGCGCAAGGCGAGTTTCGACGATTACCGTCCGCCGTCCCGGCGCCGCCGCTCTGACCCAAAGGACATACCGATGTTGGCGACCAACACCTGACCAGAAAGGAGAAACACCATAACCATGCTGAACTACGACCACTCGAAGAGGGGTGAGGAGGCGGGGCGTAAGGCCGCAGCCATCAGCCCGACGCCCGGAGACCTGCTGGACCCGGCGGTCCCACCAGACTTGCATGAGGATAGTTTCTTGCGCGGTTACTACCGGGCGCTGTCCTGGGAGATTGCGGAACTGTCATTTGCAGCGTCCAACCGGGCAATCAACGAATTCCGGACGGCCAATGATCTGCCGTCGCTGGCAGACTGAAGGAGAAACACCATGATCGAAGAGATCCCCAGCGGGCGCGTGTCCGCCGAACAATACGCTCGCCTGAAGGACACCATCGGCCAGGCCGGCGTCGACGCCATCATCCTGCCCGGCGGTGGCCACGACGCCCTGGAGAAATACCTGACCTGCGCCTACGGCAACGGCTGGCGCTGCGGCAAGTTCGTCTGCTACAAGCACAACCCCGAGCTGCGACCCAGGGACGGCGAGACCACCTACAAAATCCCGTCGCCGGAAGGCAACGTCTGGAGCAACGCGGTCCCGGAGCGCATCATCAAGCAGTTCACCGACCAACTGGAGCTGACCGTATGAACTGGACACTGGACCAGATCGACGAGATGACCCCGAGGTACAAGCGCCTGATGGACAGCCTCCCGGTCGCACACCGCAAGGTCATCGGAGCGCTGACCCGGCTCCCAGTTCCCGCCGGCGCAACAGACATCGCACGGGAGGCTAGACTGGAACCACGCAAGGCCAGCATGGCGCTCACCCGTCTGAAGGCCAAGGGGATCGTGTCGCATCGAAATCGGAAATGGAAGTTGGCTGATCCAACTCTCGCGGCCTGGTATCGGGCGCGTCGTCAGGGGCGCTTGCAGTTGACCGCGTGACATACAAACATCGAGGAATGTACGCATGATGGTTCTCAAAGACGGCCCAGCCAAGGGCGCCTACGCCGTGCGCCGGGCCCCGTACCACCTCCGGGCGGTGGTGGACGAAAAGACGGGCGACAAGGACGTGCTCGACCAGCTCGAAGACACGCCCCAACGCACCGAGAAGATCCACGTCTACCGCTGCGTCAAGAACGACGGTGGCGTTGCCATGGTGATGCTCTCCGGCAAGAACGGGCGCGGCCGCCACTGCGTCCAGTCCGTGTGCGCCGAGTATGAGCACGTGGCCGACGTCGACGGCGAAGCGTTCCGCGACCAGGACACATGGCGGGCCTGGGCCATTGCCAACGCTCCAGCGGGTGCGGAGGTGCCGCTGATCGCTGATTGAGCGTCGATTTGCAATGTGGGTTTGTGGCCCCGGGCGAAAAAGGTGTAAGGTCGGTACTCGAATACGTCTGCCCGCCGGGTGGCAGTCACCCTCAATCCAGAGTATGGAGGCCCCGACATGGCACCGTTTGATGGCATCTTCCCGCTGAGCGATCTGACGGCAAGCGACGTGCTCCAGGCGCTGTTGCCGGTGGCGGTGAAAATCCTGGCCATGACGGTCTACGCGGTCTGCGTTTTCAAGTTCTATCGGTTCATCGGCCGGCGGGACATCTTCACCGTCAACCTGTCCGGCGGCGGCCGACCGGCATCTGCGGACGCTCTGCCCCTTCTGGGATACGTCGTCCGGTTCGTGATCCTGTTCCCGGCCTTCGCGCTCCTGTGGCTGGCCACCCTCACCGTAATGCTGGCACTTTTGTCCGAGGACCGCCAGCTGTCCACCATCCTGGGCATCGTCCTGGCCACCGTGGGAGCGATCCGCGTGTGCGCTTACTACGACGAGGACCTGTCCCGCGATTTGGCGAAGATGCTGCCCTTCGCGGTGCTGGCAATCGTGGTGATCGACACGGCGTCCTTGGACGTGCAATCGTCGGTGGGGGTGCTGGGGCAAATCGGCGGCGAGGTGTTGACTATCTTTTGGTATTGGGTGCTGTTGATCGTACTGGAGATGGGCCTGCGCCTGGTTTACGGACTATTCAGGGCTTTGTTCCCCGGCCGCATTGAAAAGGCGCCGAGCCGCACTGCCAGCGACGGATCCGGTCCTGTGACGGACGACTGATGCCGTTCGCAACAATGGGGTTGCCCTGTAACCAAATAGCCGCAGAGCTCTGAGGGGGACACGAATGGAGAATACACAGATCGAGTGGGCCACGCACACTTTCAATCCCTGGCTCGGCTGCCAGGCGGTCAGTCCGGGCTGCGCGAATTGCTACGCGGAGACCTGGGCCAAGCGCTACGGCAAGGTCCAATGGGGGCCGGGGATGCCGCGCAAACTCACCTCGGACGCCAACTGGCAACAGCCGCTGGCCTGGAACCGCAAGGCCGCCGAGGCTGGCGAGCGCCACCGGGTGTTCTGTGCCAGCCTCGCCGACGTATTCGACAACGCCGTGGACAAGTACGTCGACGACGACGGTGTGCCCAGTGAATGGCGGGCGTGTCTGTTCACTCTGATCGCGCAGACGCCTCACCTGGACTGGCTGCTGCTGACCAAGCGCCCCGAGAACATCGAGGACCGGTTGCCGGGCAGCTGGGACGACGGCTGGCCCAACGTGTGGCTCGGGATCTCCGCCGAGGACCAGGACCGCTACGACCATCGCTGGCCGATCCTGGCCGACATCCCCGCCGTGGTGCGGTTCGTCAGCTACGAACCGGCGCTGGGGCCGCTGTCAATGATGAATTGCGACACGTTCCCTGACTGGATGATCTGGGGCGGCGAGAGCGGGCCAGGCGCCCGACCGATGGCGCCGGCGTGGGCCAGTGAGATCACCGTGGAATGTCTGCAAATGGGCATCCCCGTGTTCGGCAAGCAGTGGGGCCGGTACGAAAATCACCCGCTGTTGATTGACCGAGGCGTCAGTATCGCCGACGTGAAGGAGATCGACCCGCCGAGTAACGGCAAGGGCGGTGCCGAATTGGGCGGCCGGCTCTGGAGACAGTTCCCGGAGCCGCCGGTTGAATGGTCGAAATACGGTTGCCTCGTGGCAAGGGGCAGGGCCGACAACGATGGCCTGTGAGGGGTCCTGGCCCTGTTGCCATTGCCACTGCGGGGACTGTCTCTGCTGCGACCCCTACACCAAGACCGACTGCGGCCTCTGCGACGGGTGCATCCATACCGTCAGGATCGCCCGCCCGAAGCCGGCCTGGAAGCGATGGCGGAATTGCCGCGGGCATCAGTTCATCACGTACTCGTACATGGGAGAACCCGCCCGGCGGATCTGCGACAAGTGCGGCTATCCTGAGCCCGCCCCGCTGGATGTGGCCGCCCTGCAAGTTTGACGGCCTCGACGCACGCCGATCACCCGCTCAGCCTGGCGGAGGCGGCAGGAAGGGGTTGACGAAATCCTCTGGCAGCGTCTCGTGCCAGAACCGGTGAAGGCGGTCCCTGTAGGCGCCGGTGTAGTCGGCGAGCGCCCGATCGTGCACCGCGTCGATCCACACCTCGTTGCAGTGGACTTCGTGAAAGCCACCGGGCGCTCCGCAAGTGCATCTGGGATCGATTCCGAGCGCCGCCATGACCCCTCGCATATCTGTCCGCTGCCGCCCTAATCTCAAAGTAATCGTCGACCAGCCGAGGCTGGAACTGTCCTGCGGACTTCCCGTGCGCTATTACCACCTGATGCCCCATCTCCGAGCTCGGTGCCGGTCAACGTACCAGCATACTCCTATGACAGGGAGTATCTGGACGGCCGCCAATATGCCCAGCGAGATGTATGCGGCCAAGACCTCTTCACCGTCAAACACCTGGAGTTCCTTGGGTTCAATGTTCCACCAAAACCAGAGACAGGTTCCGGCAAGGGTGGCGGCGATCCCAGTCATGGTTCCGAAACCCGCGGGCAGCCAATCCGTGCGGTAGTCGCATACAATCCCGGCCGCCACCGGCGCCAACACGTGGGCTGCCAGGGAGGCCAGGACCCACCACGGCCACCAGTCCGGCCACAGTGGTCCGTCGATGATAAATGGCTGAAGTAGCATGTCGCTCCTTTGACCCGCCCCGACCAGTATTGTAGACTTGGGGCAGGTGGACCGGCCCGTGTTAGGACCACGGGACGGCCCGTACATCGGAACCCGAGGTACCGGGCGCGATGCGACGCTATGTTAATACATTCGGGCTGCTTGCCGACAATCCGTCGGCCGGCGGCCTTTTGTCGTTTCGGGACCCGTGGGCGGGTGCGGGTTGGGATGGCCGGTCCACTGTTCTCATAACTGAAGAACAGGGGCGGGTGGCAGATGGGTCATGTCATGGATGAAAGCACGCTGCTGATCATCGGCTTGGCCACTGAGCTGATCTTTCTGGTGTTCGGCATCGGCGCGGCCTGGGCTGTGATGTCCTGGCGGGTCAAGAACCTGGAGATGCTGGTCAATACTCATCTGGCAGGGGCGGACAATGTGAAAGAGGACATCACCAAGATCAAGGTCTGGTTGCGTATGCTCCTCAAGAACGCTGGCATCGAGGTCGACGACGACCTGTAGGGGGACATCTCATGGCATCAGATAACCGCCAGGGAGAAGCGCCCCAGGATACCCGGTCGCGCGAGACCGATTGGCTCCACGGCCGAGCCGAGCGGCCAGCAGACGTGCCGTTGCAGCCCATCGAAAGCGCCGTCGCCGGCGCCTACGGTCAGATCCACCTGGCCGGCAAAGGGTGGAGGGAATGCACAGCCGCGGAGAAGGCCATCGTCATTCTGGTCGAGGACGGGCTGCCGGCCAATCAGGCGGTGGCAGTGGCGACGGTCGACGCGCTGGCCGCGACGGGTGGCATGAAGGAGCGGGTGGTTGACACCCTGCTGAAGCGGGTGTGCGGCATCGGGGACGTGCAAATCCGAGCGCGGCTGGTCCGGGTGCTGCTGGAGCTCGGGGCGGTCGGTCAGTAACAGCGCCTCCCATCAATCGGTGCCTCCAGGGGCGGGTTCGGAATCCGCCCCTTTTTGCTGCGTGTTCCCGCTGTCTGACCGGCATCGTCGCCAGGGCAGGCGCGACGTCCAGGTCGCCGAGCAATTTGAGGAATTTCGCCCAGTCGCGTCCAAAACTATTTACTTATGATAGCATAACTGCTATCATAACGGTAGAGAAAGACCAGCCACACAGCCCAGCAGGAGACACGATATGGCGACGACAATGCCCGAACTCACCAAGATCGCCAACCAACACTACGCTACTGAGATCGATGGTTTTGAGAACTTGGAAGTCCGTAAGGTCGGCAAGAAATGGGTCCTGACCGGCCTCTACGTTGAGGAAAACGATCCGGTCAATGAGAGCAGAGGGACCCTGGACCAGATCAAGGGCCTACTGGAAATGATGGCCGACACTGACGACGAGGACTTTGAGCGTCGTCAGAAGGAACAGGCAGAGCTCCTCCGCCAGCGGAACGCCGAAACCCGCAAGATGCTTTGCAAGGCCACCAAGGTCTACCGGAGCGTGGGCATCAACGTCAACTTCGGCATCTAGCAGAGAGCCCCACCTGACCAGGACCGCGCCATACTCACGCCCGCAAGGAAGGGGAAATTCAAGATGGCAACGAAAGAAACGACCCGCTTTTGGAGGGCCTACAAGGACCACCCGGATCAGTGGGAGGAAGTGTCTCGGGAATACGTCCTTGAGTACCTGGACGGACCGTACCGGGATCCGCAGGCGGCATTGGACTACCTGATCGAGAGCGGGACGATCACAACGCCGTTCGCGATCTACCGCTCCCAGCCCGCCTGCCAAAGCTCCACTGGAACGCCAGTCCGCGATTGGTGCCAGGTCCACGGTTTCAACACTCAGAAATGCCGCCAGCCCGCCTGACGAGGCCGGATTGTTCCCGGTCGAAACCCAGGCCAGTCGGGGTAGCGGGACACCTACACCAACACCCGCAGGAAGGGGAGACACGATGAAGAAGAATGCCAGGCAAGCCTACAACGCCATCAAAGCCCTGGACAGGGATGATGCCCGCAACGTGCATCTGATTGACCACGGCGACCGTGACCAGCAGTGGGGCGCCCACTTCCTGATTGGGTGTGAGTCGCGCACCGAAGGCGACGTCCCAGTTGGAGACTTCTACCAGGAGTTCATCCGCGAGTACGTCGACGACACGGGGAAGATTCAGAACGCCTTTGGGATACGAACCGTCATCCATGACATCCTGGGCAGGCACGACCTGTACGCCGAATGGATAAACGGGGGTGTGCTGGGTGTGTATGACATCTAACCCCCGCCTGACGATGGCCCGGTGGCTCCGGGCCGAAATCCCCGGCAACGGGGGTAGCGGGATAGCCAAACACCCAGCCCGCACCAAGGAGAGACACGATGGCATTACAAGAACGGAGCCTGGGAGTGCAGAAGTGCGCGAGCTGCGGCCGCGAGGCCGAGGTGACCGTGGTCTTCGACGGGCTGGCCCAATCCTACGAGGGAGGGTTCATCAGCTGCGACCGGCCTAAATGCGAGGGCTACCGCAAGTGGTACTGCAACACCGCCGATGCCCAATGCTACCGGGCGCACGAGAACGAACAGCACCTCCGGCAGTGCAAGGTCGGCCAGGGCCGCAAGAGCAAGTATCCCCGGTGCCAGGAAACCGAGGTCCTGGGAGTTACCACCAAGACCAGCGGCTACCGCGAAGGGGTTGTGCTCCGATCTGGTCTCTGCGGTGACCACCTGCACATGACCACGGCCTTCACTCCGTTGCCGAAAGACTAGCCTGACACGACCGATGCCCGAGCGTTTGCATCCAAGAGGAGAGACACCATGAGCACCAGCAAGCACCAGTTGTACCAGTTGGCTTCCCTGCTGACTGGCCCCGAATCCGACAACGATGCCGACGCCCTGATCGAAGCCTTTGGCAAGATCGAGGCTGACCGGCTTGTCATTGGCGGCGCGTTGCTCGAACTGCTGGAGGCGGATCACGTCTATGGCAGCGATTCGGCTCACTACTTGGCCCACGAGTTGCGCGAGGACGTAAGGGCCATGATGCGCGGCGACCTGCAATCGGAGGATCATTGGACCTGGTGGCCGGGCGACCTGATCCGCGAGGTCACCGAGTGGCACGACGCAGGCCGGCCCAACGCCGAGGAAACCGTGGCCATGGTCAAGGCGGGAACATTTCCCAAGGCCGCGCCCAAGGCGGATGAAGACCCCTGCCTCATTCAACACGATTGGGTCTATGGCGAGGACGGGAGCCAGACCATCCGGGAATGTACCCAATGCCATACCACAGAGCGCGTCTATTAGCCCTGCCTGATGAGCCGTGAGGCGGCGAAACCCGCCGGATGGCGGGTCGCGGGATACCTACACAACAAGCCCGCTGTAAGGAGAGCACCATGGAATTCCAGAAAATCGCGGTGTTGCCGACCGGCGACTTTGCCGCCGTGGACGGCCTCAACGAAGTTGAGCTGCGCCAGTTGCCCCAGGACGTCTGGGGCGATTTTTGTTTCGGCACGGGAGGTGAGCGCACCGTCCTCGAACAGTCCGTTGAGATCCCGAGCCCGGCCAGCCTGGGCGGCCCCGTCCCCGAAAGCGAGCGTCGCTACCAGGTGGTCCTCGAAGTAACCGAGGCCGAGTTCGAGGCCCTGGCCGAAGCCGAGCGAAGTCCGACCCTGATGCAGTGGAATGACCAATCGCAGGCGATCCTCGGGACCGACTTGACCCGGGCCTTTATCGCGGCGATCCAGAGCGTCGATGACAAGTACGAGGATCTCCACCCGGCGGACGGGGACAACGTTCAGCACGACGGGATGGACGCCATGACGGTGCCGGTGATGCAGGAATTGTTGTCGGCATTCTGCATGTTGTACGACAACCATCCCGAGGTCGGGACGTGGTGGCACGGGAACCGCGACGAAACCCAGGCGCTGCTGGACAAGTACCCACTGGTGCGGTCATTCGCCGAGAAAGCGCTGGCCGAGTGGAAGGAGGAGCAGGCCAAGTACGAGGCTGCGTATTCGGCCTTTGTGGATGAGCGCTCCGAGCCGCCGGAGTTCCCGACCTATGTTGGCTGGGACGGCAAGGAACACGCCGAGTTCTGACGGAGGACCACCATGAGCGAGACAACTTGGAAGCAATATGGACACCCCAACGAAGGGATCGTCGCCACTTGGGAAACGCACCCGTCCGGCGCCGATCACGAACCCGGCACCGTTATGGGCCTCATTTTCCAGGGCGTCCGCCCGCCGCCCGCCGTGTTCGTGTTGGTCGTCCAGGTCCGCGACTACCCCGACCTGTACTGCCAATCTCACGCCACGCTGCAAGCCGCCCAGGACGACTTCGAGCACGCCAAGCTCGTCATCGAGGAGCAGATCCGTGACGGAGTGATCGAAGTCCAACCCGCCTGAAGAGCCGTAGCGCGGCGAAACCTGCCGGTGGAGGCTGGCAGGTCGCGGGATACCTACAC
>DAOUHZ010000020.1:0-4358 GCA_034428455.1 Dehalococcoidia bacterium | reverse complement strand
TGGAATGGACTGGAACCCGACGCCAAGGGACACATCCATCGCTCCATTACACACTTCACCCTCTGACACTAACTAGCACCAATGGTTATAATGGGGCTGGCTCTATCCTTCTGTCAAAATCAGGAGTTGGTACTTCCTTCTTGCCATCGGTGTCGGGATTTATGCGACGTTCCTCTTGTGGTATATCAACAGGACAACTGCCACTTGGGTACTTGGCCTCATGGTGTCCGCCACGACGGCAACACTGATCGCGGTGCCTCCAGGCGATATCCTCCGCTACATACGGCTACGATGGAAAATTCTCAAGCATGCTAAGCCCCAATCCACCGAAAGGATGAAGGTGGTGGTGAGCTGAATGGATGAGAAAGTGCTCCCGGCTTCGGGGATAATGGTTTTTGACCAAGAAAACCATCCTGAAACGAGGAGCACCCAAAGGATGCTACCATCCGAGCAGCCCGACCGCATCAATATCGTCTTCGACGGCCACCGCCTGGTGGCTAACGCCGGACTGATCCTGCCGGTCACTTTGGCCCATCATCTGGGACTGGACGAGCTGGTGGAGCGCACGTTGACCAGGGCTGGGCCTCGCGCAATTTAAGCGGCGTAAGCGAGGGAATCCACCATTCGGCGGTACAGAGTGGCGGGGAGTTCCCGTACATCGGGGTCGCCGGATGTCAGAAATGACTTTCGCATCGTCCACGTCTGGGTGGTGACATGGCCCGAGAGCCTCGCTTCCGTCGGGATTTGATGGTCAGAGTGACAGGACGCAATTCGTCGCGTAGGTGATCACTTTCTGTTGTCGTTCGATCAGATCCCGAGTAGCGAAATCGCCTCGATCATGGAGGTTATGGAGGTGCCCATCGGCACGGCTCCGGCCGCCTGATATGCCATTGACGTAACCACCGGCAGGCTCGTTTGACCCGGGGCGAACGAAAGGAAATCTTGAACCTCCAGGTGGATGAATCCGAGGACCAGCGGACCAACTTCGACAACCACGTTCACAACCCGGACGGCGGTGAAGTCGTTGTCCGCCAGAGTGGTCCTTGATAAAGATGGCAGGTGATAACGGCGCCACCCACCAGACGGGCCTGCGATGAGATGGACGGCTGCCTGAAAACGTCACGAGATTATGGATGTCGTACCTTGCCCGAAAAATCTAAACCCGGCCCGAAAAATCGCTCAAAAAACTGAATTTACGGGCAAGGCCCCGGCGAGGCAGCCCGTGCACCGAACCGCTCAGCGCGGTGCGTCGGTGAGAAGCGAATTTCGCACTCAAGCGCCACCAAAGTCGGAGCAAGGTTACGGGCCAGGGACAGCCGCGAATGTCTCTCCCACCGCCCAATAGGGTCCCGAGCAAGCCGGCGTTATCTCCGCAAGCCCGCCATGCTCCTTGGCCTCCGAATAGGTGAGATTCCAGGCGTCGAATTCGACCTCATCTCCCACGCGGGCGACGACGCTTCCGGTTCCATCGACTATCTCCACAACCCCATCTTTCATGCTGAGCGCGAAGTCATGGGGCCAGATGAGCAGCGGGGATATTCCGGCGTACACCCGGTCTTTCACGCGAATGACGTCGTCGGCCACCTGCAGGCATTTCCCAAACAGGATCAGCTTTCCGGAGAAAAGCTCCGTTCCCTCCTCCGGCGCAAGAGTTCCATCCTGCTTGGGGAAGTAGACCTCGACGTCCGGCAGGGTTTTCATCCGGTTGGCTCGCCAGACGGGTCCTGAACAATCCCCGCTGCTGCGGTCGAAATAGCCGCCGCCCCCCGCTATCTGATCTCCGACCTGTGCCACGGCGCGGCCAGCCCCGTTTCGGATTTCGACCACACCTTCGTTGACGTGGGGCGCGAACCCGGCCGGCCAGATTATCGTCGGCCAATACTCTCTCGGGGAGCTATTTTTCAACCGCAGGCACTGGCCGTCCAAAATGAGCTCTCCCACCCCCGACGCCATCATCAGCGCTTGGTACCGTGCCACAAGAGTCCGTTCCCTGAAGAACACGACATCCGGGTCCGACAAGCGCAGTTCAGTGGGCTCGGATCCGAGATCGAAGGTGGTTACTTCGTCGCCCACCAGGAAATAGGGCTCTGCGCAATCACCCGACAGTCCCCTTACCAACTCCCGCTCTGCGGCCTCCTCGAAGGTGACTGCGGCGCGGCTGAGTCGGATGTGGTCGCCGACCTGCGCAACTACCCGACCAAGTTCGTCCTTTACCCGTACAGGATCGGCCTCGGTGTCCGACGTGAACCCGTTTGGCCAGATGATCAACCAGGATCCGGGGTCATTGGGATCATATTTCGGCAAAACTTCCGCGCGAAGACATCCTTCCCTCATGACAAGTTGCGCGGCGAAGTATTCTCCGCCTCGGTCCGTACCCAGCGGTGCGTCGTGCCGCGGGAATACGACGGGAGAGGCTGGTTCGTGGTTTGTCGGCGAAGTGTCAGGACTCGGCGATAGGTTTGTGGTCGCCTGATCCGGTGCGCGACGGTTTCGCAGCGCATCGGACAAGATGGATGCCGCTTCAGTACCCGTCATAACGCCACGGGAGAGCTCTCCCGTCTCCGGCCTGAATACCCGGACCACCGAGGTTCCGTCCACGAGGCGGAAGCGGAGAAAGTAGCGCGGTCCACGCCGGTCGCGGTCGTTCTGATTGACGGGCGCCTCCAGCGCCAGGTCAACGAACCGTGCGACGGTAGGATTATCATCGACCGTGGTTAGAAGCGTGTTTTCGTGATCATCTTCAAGGATGTCGATGGCCACAACCTTGTCCCGAATGTCCAGCAGGTCCTCGCCAACCTTGGCCAAAGGGTTGGTGTCGGCTTCATATAACGTCGGCCGGCCCTGCTCCAGGGTGGCCAAGCGGAACCTCGGTGAGTAGCCCCTGACCTGATAGACCGGTGTTCCCGGGTTCAGGAAGGTAGCGTCGCCATCTTGGGAATGATAGAAGGGACCCGCGTAACCGTCGAGCCGGAAGGCAATGCGGTAGAGCTCCGAACCCAGATGTTCCCTCGTAAGGTCGCTGATGTCGGCGCGAGTTATTTTTCCGACCTGGTCCCACCGCCTCAGATAATGGATGCCGTCGAACTTCACCATGGGAACCCAGCTGATGGTGTGCGGTCTGGGACTGGCGTCCTCGCCGTTGGTGAGCACCGCCGTGATGCGGGCGATCTGGGCTTCGTCGTCAAGGACTGCGTCCAACCGGCTTGGGCCGTCCGCCCTCCCGTCATGTCGTTCTACGACCTTGCCGTCTTGGTTCAGGATGGCCTGAGATCCGGAAGGCACGTGGGTCACGTAGGCGACCTTCTCCGACATCTCGGGCGTCAACCCCTCCAAGAAAGCGACCGTGACATCGGATCCCAGGTCCAGCCTGTAGGTTTCCGAGACCCGCTCTGGCGTCTCGGCGCAGGCGATCAATGCGAGGATTGTCAGTGCAAGCGCCGTGGCTTGCGGAATTGATTTCATGCTGTGAGCCTCTTCGTAAGGGATTCAGATCTGTGCCGCACTGCGACAGTGAACCAAGCAAAATCAACGCCTTCGCCAATGTGGGCAGGAACACCGCGCCGGCTGATGAAAGTAAGACGGCCCTCTAAATCTAGCTGTGCGATGCCCGGCTCCCCTGGCCGCACTCAGATGGTTTTCCCATATTAGTCGGGATAACGCGAAGGCGCCGCCCTGCTGCGCAAGGACGTACTGCTCGTTGGCTTTCAGCCGCACCACATCGTACCGCAATCGGGCTTGACCTCCGCGATTACTCCGCCGGCCACAGTGGCCCTGATGATGTGCTGGCGGCAGTAGTCCTGACCACCGATGCGGTAGAAGGTCTTCACGTAGACGGTGTGGGGGACGCGGACGGACGGCTCCAGCTCAGCGCTGCGGGCAACGCATTGGGGTGCGCCGCCGCCTGCTGTGCCGTGCAGAACCTGCTCCTGGCCGCCGTTGCCGAGGGACTGGCCGGCGACTGGAGCACCGGAAACGTCACCCGGCATCCGCAGCTGGCTGAAACCCTGGGCGCGCAACCCGACTGGACCATGGTGGGCGCATTGTTAATCGGACAGACATCACGGCCTTCGGCCTCAGTGTGCACGCCGGCTGACGAGGTTACGGCCTGGTTGGCATGGAGCGCGCCGTCGCGTCCGTCGTCCCGCCGTCATATCCGGTCCGATAAGGTACGGTATAATCCTCGCATACTCTTTTGCTTTTGCCAGGAACCGCCCGTGCCCCGCCCCCGAAGATCAACCGCCAATACGGCAGCCCGTGAGCGTCGGACTGCCGTATCCGACCGGCTGTCACCGGTAACGGAGAACTATCTCCTGTCGTTGTACAAGATGTGGGAGGTCTCGGAATCTCCCACCCTGACC
>DAOUHZ010000019.1:0-19809 GCA_034428455.1 Dehalococcoidia bacterium | reverse complement strand
CCCATCAACGACCGCATCGGCTTCAACCCGGCCATGGCGCCGATGAAGCGACTGTACGACGAGGGCAAGGTCGCCATCATCCAGGGCGTGGGGTATCCCAACCCCAGCCGCTCGCACTTCCGCTCCATGGACATCTGGCACACCTGTGAGCCGGACAAGGTCGGAGACGAGGGTTGGCTGGGCCGCGCCGTGCGTGACCTGGACCCACAGAAGGAAAACGTGCTGACCGGCGTGAACTTCGGCCGCGGCCTGCCGCGCTCGCTGGTGGCCCCGGGCGTCCCCGTAGCCTCGGTGGGCAACCTGGAGACCTACGGCGTGCTCACCGGCATCGAGGTCGAAGAGCAGCGCACCAAGGCTCTGGACGTGTTCTCCCGTGTCTACTCGCCCATGCTGGGCCAGGGCCCGGTGCTGGACTACTTCGCCCAGACCGGTCTCGACGCCCTGGAAGGCGCTGACATCCTGAGCACCGCTCCGGCCATGTACTCTTCGTCCGTTGAGTACGGCAACGACACCGTGGCCCAGTACATGCGCAACATCGCGCAGACGCACCTGGCCGGTTTCGGAACCCGGGTGCTCTACACCACCGCGCCGTACAACAGCTTCGACACCCACGCCGGCGAGCTGGCCAACCACACCCGCCTGTGGACCGAGACCTCCCACGCCGTCGCCGATTTCTACGACGACCTCAAGGAGCACAACGCCGGCGACGACGTGATCCTGCTGGTCTTCACCGAGTTCGGCCGCCGGGTGCACGACAACGGCTCCGGCACCGACCACGGTTCCGGCGGAGTGGCCTTCGTCGTTGGTGAGCAGGTCAAGGGCGGTCTCTATGGCGAGTATCCGTCGCTGGAAGAGAACCAGCTGCTGGAAGGCGACCTCCACTTCAACAACGACTTCCGCGGCCTGTACTCCACGCTGCTGGAGAAGTGGATGGGCCTGGACGCTCAACCCATCGTGAACGGCTCCTTCGAGCAGATGGACTTCATTTAGTCGGCGCAGGGAGGCGATTATGGTTACAGCTCAGAGAATTTCCCACGTCCAGCTGCAGTACAGCCACACCATCGGTCGTGGCGAGCAGTTCGGGCCTGGGTTCACCTATCCCATCCACATGGCTCGGGGCGAAGACGACCTGATGTATGTCCTGTGCCGGTCTTCCGAGTACCGGCCTGAGGGCACCCGCGTTACGGTCTGCACCGTCGACGAGGAATACGTCAACGCCTTCGCGCGGGGCGTGCCGCAGCAGGGCCCCCACGAGTACAACTTCGAGGACGGCTCCCTGGTATGGCCGGTCAACGTGGCTATCGCCAGTGACGGCACGGTCTACGTCTCCGACGAGTGGCTGCACCGCATCTCCAAGTTCACCCGCGATGGCGAGTACATCGGCAAGTGGCAGGAGAACATCGGGAGCGGCGACGGTCAGCTGGACCGCCCGTCCGGCTTGGCTATCGACGCGGACGACAACGTCTGGGTCGTGGATGGCAACAATCACCGCGTCCAGAAGTTCACCCCGGACGGCCAGTTCCTGATGAAGTTCGGGAGCCAGGGCTCCGGCGACGGCGAGTTGGACCAGCCCTGGGGCATCGACATCGACAGCCAGGGCAACATCTACATCGCCGACTGGCGCAACGACCGCATCCAGAAGTTCAGCCCGTCCGGCGACTTCCTGATGAAGATAGGCTCTTCGGGATCCGGCGAGGGCGAGTTCAACCGACCCGCCGACGTGGCCGTGGACAAGGACGGCATCATCTACGTTGCCGACTGGTTGAACGACCGGCTCCAATACTTCGACCCGGATGGCAACTTCTGCGGGTTGAAGACCGGCGAAGCCACCGTCTCCAAGTGGGGCAAGGACAAGCTGGACGCCAACCCCGAGATGTGGGGCGAGCGCGACCGGGCTCCCGGCCTCGAGCGCGAGCGTGACTTCTGGGCGCCCACCGGCGTCGCCGTGGACGAGCACAACCGGGTGTTCGTCTGCGAGGGTCCGCGCAATCGCATCCAGGTGTTCCAGAAGCAGGGCCTCATGTTCATGGGACCGCGTCTGTAAAGCCTGACCGCATCGGAAACGCTGGGGCCTCCGCTCCGGCCGGACACCGCCGGGTTCACCGGCGGGCCGGCTCTGGACGGAGGCCCCGTCGCATGATAATAGGATTTAGGTACGTCAATTTGATCCCAGGAGGCGGCCCGAACCATGCCTATCACCGTAGCCCACATAGCAAACCTGGAGTGCGAAGCCTTCTACTTTGACATGGAACGCCGGGGAATTATTCTGGCGGACATGGAACCCAACGAGGTTGTGGGCGCTCTGGAACGGGGCGAAGTGGACGCCGGGCCGGTGTCCCTGCTGGACATCGACCGCTTGTCGAGCCGGGCATCGGCCATCTCCGGCTTCTGCGTGGCATCGGTGACCCGGGCGCCATCGTGCGTCCTGCTGTCCAACACTCCCGTGAAAGAGCTTAGCGGACGCCCCATCGCGGTGGACGATCCCGACCCGACGGGGCTGGAACTGCTCCGCGTGCTGCTGAGCCAGAAGCACGGGGTTGACGGCACGACTTTCGTGGGTCGCGATGACGAACACGATGCGGTGTTCCTGACCGGCAACCAGGGACTGCGGGGTCGCCGGGCGGTGCGCGGTTACTCGGAACGGTACGACCTGGGCGAGGAGTGGGCCGAATGGACCGGGCTGCCCTTCGTGTTCAGCAAATGGCTGGCCCGCAGCGACATGGAAAGGCAGGACTTCGTTGTCGTGCAGGATGCCCTCTTTGTCGGCCAGGAAGACTGGATGAACAACCTGTACAAGTCGACGGGGCCGCGCAACGACCTGCTGATGCTGCCGCGCGAGGTGCTGGAGTACGTGCAGAACATGCGGTTCTTCATGGGCGTGCCCGAAGAAAAGGCCATTGAACTGTTCCAGGAGAAGCTGGCCCTGCTGGACGACGCTGGCTAGTCACCCACGTGGTCGAAATCAAGACAACTGCGACGCACGCTTACGGGCCTTTTCAAATTGGACTTCAGTCCCGCTCTTGGTGAGCTCTTCGAACCATGAGGGCGTCCTTCGACAGGCTCAGGACGAGCGGAAGATCAGACATATACACTGGCGGAGGTTGATGATGGTACTCGTTGGACAGGAACTTGAAACCGGCACGATCCAGTACACCAGCCGCGACGGCACGACAGTCGACGCCTTCTACAGCCGGCCGGCCGGCGCCGGTTCATATCCCGGCGTAATCGTCACCATGGAAGGCATGGGGTTGATGGACCACCACAAGGACATCGCGGTGCGCTTCGCCGGACAAGGCTATCTGGCGATAGCCCCGGACCTCTACACCCGCGAAGGCACACCCGAACCGGAAAACGTGCTGGCCACGCTGTTCGCCTCGCCGGATGCCCGCGCCATGGATGACCTCGAAGGGGCGGCCTTGTTCCTCAAGTCGCAGGCGGATAGCAACGGCAAGGTGGGCATCATTGGCTTCTGCTCCGGCGGCCGGTACACCCTGATGATGGCGTGCACCAGCAGCAACATCGACGCGGCGGTGGACTCGGCCGGAGGACACATCGTTCACGAACCCACTGAGTTGCGGCCGGTTCAGCCCATGGACATGGTGCCCGACCTGGCCTGTCCGTTGCTGGCTCTCTTCGGCGTGGAAGATGAGAACCCCACGGCCGAACAGGCCGAGCAGATGAAAGCGCTGCTGGACGAGCACGGCAAGGTCTACGAGTGGGTGATGTACAACAACGCCGGCCACGCCTTTTTTGCCGACTACCGGCCCAGCTATCGCGCCGCGCCCGCCCAGGACATGTGGCACCGGGTTCTGTTGTTCTACGACCGGCATCTGAAGCAGTAGGGTCAATCGCTGACCAACGCACGCGGGATCCAGGGCGAGAGGTTAACGGATGAGCCAATCTCACGGGGCCGGGGGCATTGCCTGGCGCGACTGGAGCGAGGACGCCTTCGCAGCTTCCCGGGCCGAGGACAAGCCGGTGCTGCTCACTCTCGGGGCCACGTGGTGCCACTGGTGCCATGTGATGGACGAGATCGCCTATTCCGACCCGCGAGTGATCGACCTTGTGAATTCTGGGTTCATCCCGGTACGGGTGGACGTCGACCAGCGGCCGGACATCTCGCTGAGGTACAACCAGGGGACTTATCCCTCAGTGGCTTTTCTGAGTCCGTCCGGCGAGTTCCTGGCCGGACTGCCCTACACTCCGGCCGACGAGATGGCCGCCGTGCTGGAGCAGATATCCAGCGGCGAATTCGTCACGGATTTATCCAGACCAGCAGCCAGAATAGAGCCGTCGACCAACAGCGGGACCAACGCCTCCATAGACGCCGTGCTGGGTCGACTGCAAGAACTCTATGACGAAGAGTTCGGCGGTTTCGCGCTGGAACCCAAACAGCCCCCATGGGAGGCGCTCCAGTTCCTCCTGGCCCGCTGCGAACTCACCGGCGACCGCATCCTACTGGCAATGGTCGAAGATACCTTGCAGGGCATGTGGCACGGCATCTACGACCGCAAGGACCAGGGGTTCTTCCGGTATGCGGTGAGTCGGGACTGGAAGGTGCCGCACTACGAGAAGATGCTGGTCACCAACGCCAACCTGGCGATGGCCTACCTGGCAGCGTTCCAGATCACCCGCAAAGGGATTTACAGAACCGCCGTCGACGGGATACTGGACTACTTGCTGACGACGCTGTTCAACTCGCATGAAGGGTTATTCTTCGCCAGCCAGGACGCCGACGAACCTTTCTACCAAGGGTCTTGGGAAAGCCGGGAGAACAGCGCCTCACCGCCGATTGACCGCACCTTCTACGCGGGGTGGAACGCTCTGGCCGCTCAGGCTTTGACCCAGGCGGGCGACGTGCTAAACCGCGCTTCCCATGGGCGTTTGGGGGCCGACGTCCTGGATGAATTGTGGCAACAGAGCTGGACATCAGCAGACGGGCTGAGTCGCCGCGCCGGCGAGACCGACGGCACCGCTTCCACCCTCATCGACCAGGTGTATTTCCTGCGGGCGTGGCTGGCCCGGTACCAGTCCACGGGCCGGCCCGAGTATCTGAGCCGGGCCGTCGAGATCGCCGCGACCACGCAGCGCATTTTCGGCGCACCCGAAGGCGGCTGCTACGACACGGCAACACCGCAATCCTTCGAGGCCGGGTTCCTGCGGCGGGAGCAGCCGGTGTTGGACAACAGCTGCTGGGCCGAGTCCCTTCTGGTCCTGTCACACCTCACCGGCGACGGAGCGCACGCGGAGCGGGCCGCGGCCGCCCTCAAGATCTTCGAGCCGGTGGTTCCCGGTAAGAGCTACCTGGGCGACCACGCCTCGCGCCGCATGGAAGAGGACGAGGAAGCCCTGTTCCTGCCGGCGGGATCGGCCTGGGGGCGAGCCAGGAGCTTGCTGACCCACGGGCCGGTCAGCATGGTGCTGGTGGGCGACGCGTCGGACCCGTCATACCGGCCGCTGCACCAGGCGGCCCTGCGGATCCACGCGCCGCACAAGGTGGCGCTGTCGCTGGACATCGAGCGCGACGCCGAGCGCATACGCGAGTTGGGGTTCCCGGCGCGCCGGGACGCCGCTCTCTACGTGTGCATGGGGGAGCAGTGCCTGGCTCCCATCACCACGCCTCAAGGCGTGAGGGAAATGGCGCGGTCCCGGCCTTGGGTCGTGGGGTAACGCCTCATGCATACCCAGTTTGTCATCGTGAGCAGCGAAGCGACATGGCGATCTCGTTCCCGGAGCGACGTCCGCTGCCTCGACGAGATTGCCACGCTGCGCTCGCAATGACAGGCTCCGCTAATCCTGGGCGTTACCAGGACTTGAGGACGGGCAGCACCTCTTTGGCGAAGAGTTTCAGCCCCCGCTCCGCAACGTCCATGGGCGTGCCGCCGAAGCGGAAGGCCACGTTCAGCTCGAAATCGCCCAGCAGGGCGCGACGGTCTTCGAGCCCGCGCAGGATCTTGTCGGGAGTGCCCCAGCTGGCTGCTTTCATGAAGCCTTCGACCGCCCCCTCGAGGCCGGCGGATCGGGCGATTTCGGCCTTTTGCTGGTAGGCATCGTAACCCTTCACCGATGCGAAGTGGTCGCCCAGAAATTCGTAGTGGTAGAAGTTGCTCTCGACGAACTTGCCCTGATACTGCCGGGCTTCTTCTTCACACTGATCCAGATCGGTGCCGCAGATGACGAATTCCGAGAGCATCAGCGCCGGCGGCTCCGTCCCGTGAAACTCTCGATGGAGCGCGCGGCCGCGCTCGATGCCCGGCATCCGCATTTCCCAGGGGCGGTCGGCGAACATGATGATGTGCGCGCCGAGCTTGGCCGCGGACAGCACCGATTCGTCGCTGGCGGCAACGGCGTAAATCCGCCCGTCGAAGGAGTGCTGCGGACGGGGACGGATTTCCGTTCGAGGCTGCGGGTAGAACTTCCCATCGCCCTCGATGAACCCGGTCTTCAAGGCGTCGACGATCATGGGGGCCGCCTCGTCGAAACGCTCCCGGGACTCGTCCATGTTCATGCCGAAGGTGGCGAACTCCCGCCGAGCCAGCCCGCGCCCGAAACCCAGCCGCAGCCGGCCGCCGCTCAGCAGATCCAGGACGGCAGCGTTTTCGGCGACACGCAGGGGGTTGTGCCAGGGGAGGATCACGGCGGCGGTTCCCACATCGATATTGGGATGCTTGGCCGCGATATGGGTCATCAGCTGGATGTTGTCCGGCACGAAGGAGTAATCGTTGAAATGGTGCTCCGCCGACCAGAGGCACTCGAAACCCTCGTCAGCCGCGATCTCGCCCAGGCGCAACTCTTCCTCCCACATCTGGCCGTCCGAGCCTTCATCCCAGCCGTAGCTGGAGAAGATCATCATCATTCCGACATCCATCCGATTGCTCCTTTCGATTGCTCAGAGTTCCCACTCCCTTGATGGGAGAGGGTTAGGGTTAGGGTGGAAAATCTCTGCAAAATGCCCCCTCACCCCAGCCCTCTCCCACCAGGGGAGAGGAAGTTTTGGGTTTTACACGCCTCCGGGTCCTAGAAAGCCGGTTTGACAGGATACGGGGTCAGCTGGAGTTCGTGCGTCCAGCAGGACTTGTCCTGGGTGTACAGGTAGTAGAACGCCTCGGCGATCTTGACGGGGTTGATCAGCAACTCCGGGTTCTGCTGGGCGCGGTCTGTGGCCCGTGTGCCCGGCGAGTCTATGGTCCCGTCGATTATCACGTTGGCCACGTGCACCCCGAATTCGGAGTATTCCTCGGTCAAAACCTGCGCCAAAGTGCGCATCATGACCCGGGGGTAGTAAAGCGACTGGCCGGTGTACCGCTTCCTGCCCCGCAGCGATGACGGATTGTTGGAAATCAGGATGGTGCCCTCGCCGCGTTCGCGCATGGCGGGCAGCACTTCCTTGGCGACGAGGAACGGGCCGCTGCTGGAGATGTGCTGGGCGGTCTCAAATACTTCGAGCGGAGTGTTCTCCAGCAGTTCCATCTCCGGCGGCAGGTCGCGGCCGTCGATGTAACCCGCGTTGTACACCAGGACATCCGGGTCGCCAGCCTCCTCCCGGATTTGCGCGAACGCGTCCGAGATGGATTCGGGGATCGACAGGTCGAGTTCCACGATGGTGCTGTCGCCGCCCTGCTCGTTGATGGCAGCCTGCAACGGGGCGGCGTTGGGCGCGTTGCGGGTAGTGAGCACCGTGAGGAACCCTTCCTGCGCGAACTTCTGGGCGACGGCGCCACCCACGCCCCAGCGGACGCCGACGGGCAGGTCGCTGTCGTCGATTTCGCCGCCGTGAATCAATTGCGTGTTGCGGCCATCAGACTGCCACTTGGATGTCGCGCCGATGACCACGGCGACCGGTTTTCGGTTTGTGCTCATGTCGTATCCTTTTTCAAATGCGGACTGGCCGCCTGCGGTGCGCGTCACCCCGCATGAAACAGCCGCCCTTTCAAGCCCAACCGCTCGAAGCGGCCGGCAAGGGTTATTTTGTTGGGCGTACTGTACTACAAACCTCCGGGGGAACGGTAACTTTCGAGCGCGGTGGGGCGTCGGACAGGTTCCAACCAATGTTGCGTCACCCCGAGATTTGCCTAGAATGTCGCATCCGAACCTTACGCTAGGGAGTGTCGTCAAATTATCTCGTCATTCCGGCGAAAGCCGGAATCCAGGCGTTTTCAAAACCCAATCGTTCTGCAACAACAGGCGATTCTGGATTCCCGCTTTCGCGGGAATGACGGAAATGGAGAGAATTCACGCATAGCAACTCAATTTGACTACACGCTATAAGGAGCGATGCCATGGGATTCAAACTCGTGATCTGCCCACCCAACTACCAGGAGCACTGGCCGCAGAGGCTCCAGGAGGAGATACCGGACATCGACGTGCACCTGTGCCCTACGGTGGGCGAGGCGATGGAGGTCATCGGCGACGCTGACGCTGCCTTCGGCGACATCGTGCCGGAATTGCTGGAGCGGGCGGAAAACCTCAAGTGGATCGCGTGCCCGCAGGCTGGGCCGCGCGCCGGCTACTACCACCAATCGCTGATCACGAGCGACGTGGTGGTCACCAACACCCGGGAGATTTACAACGACCACATCAGCGCCCACATCATGTCCCTGCTGCTGGCCTTTGCCCGCGGGCTGCAAGTCTACATTCCCCAGCAGGTTGAGGGGGTCTGGCAGCAGGGGTACCCGACCATCTACCTGCCCGAAGCCACGGTGGCGATAGTGGGCGTCGGCGGCATCGGCGGCGAGACTGCCCGGCTATGCTCCGAGTTCGGCATGACCGTGCTGGGCGTCGACCCCCGGCTGACGGCTCCAACCGCCGGCGTCGCCGAGTTGCATCGCCCGGACCACCTGCTGGACGTTCTGCCCCGGGCCGACTTCGTTGTCGTCACCGTACCCGAAACGCCGGAGACGCAGGGCATGTTCCGATCCGAGCAGTTTCAGGCCATGAAAAACACCGGGTTTTTCATCAACATCGGCCGGGGGGCCACCGTCGTTCTGGACGACCTGGTGGACGCGCTGCGCGCCGGGGAACTGGCCGGCGCTGGCCTTGACGTTTTCCAGATCGAACCCCTGCCGGCCGGCCATCCTCTCTGGACGATGCCCGGGGTGCTCATAACCCCCCATGTGGCTGGCAACGGGCCCTACCTGGACGACCGGCGCACCGAGCTGTTCATCGACAACTGCAAACGCTTCAACGAGGGCCGGGAACTGCGCAACGTGGTGGACAAGGCCAACTGGTTCTGATTTCACGCGTACCCGTTTGGTCCTCGCGAGGGGTGTAGCGAGGCGGCGATCTCGTTACCTGAAGAATGGTCCCACCGGCCACGAGGTTGCCATGCTACGCACGCAATGACCGGGGACGGCGGGATTGCCGCCCCCGCACCTGGCGCGGGGTCGCAATGACAATTTGACGGAACGTCGGTATGCGTGAGGGTTGTCGGGTTGTTTACTGGTTGATGGTTTTCTCGCTTCCGGCTTGGTTCGGTTGTTGGTTGGTACAGCGCTGCCAGAGGGTTTGGAGGTCGGTGTCAGCCCCGCGGCCGGGGGATTACGCAAGGGTTTTTGCCCACTGAGACCGTTGACGACGCTGGGGTCGCGCAGAACGCAGCGAGTGGACTGTCGCTGTGTCGCCGTGGTGACCACGCCGCTGAGAAACGGGCGGACGATGGTCGCTCGGGACAGGGTTTTGCGATTTTGATGCTGACGGGGTGGCCGCGAACGACCCGTGGGACCTCTGGCGATGGCTGATATTTCACGTGACGGATACAGTATAAGAACGTATGTTTGGGATTGTCAAGAGGGTGTTGTGTCGCCCACGGGTACCCAGTTTGCGGCGGGGAGATGTCAGAAGCAGGATTTACGGGATTCAGGGATTATCGGGATTGGAAACGTTCTGTGATGGAGATTGCTGATCCTGCCCGATCATGAAATGCCGTAAATCGTGATGCTGACGATTTACGGAGGCGGGTACCCATGAGGGTTCCGAAGCCTGGTTATCAGTCCTCACGGCGCTCCTCGCGCATGGTGATTAGCGCCAACGGAATGGCTGAGACCGCCACCAGCAACAACGCCGGCGCCGCCGCCCGCGCGAAGAACGCCTCTTGAGACGCCGCCCAAATGGAAGACGCCAGGGTGGTGAAACCGATGGGGCTGAGGATCAGCGTCGCCGGCAACTCCTTCATGGTGAGGAGGAACACCAGGGCGGCACCGGTCAGGATACCGGGTCGCACCAAGGGCAGCGTTACGGTCAGCAGCACCGACAGCGGGCGCCGGCCCAGGCTTCGGGCGGCGTCTTCGAACTCGGGTCGCACCTGAACCAGCGAGGTTCTCAATGATCCCACCGCCGCCGGCAGGAACAACGTGACGTAGGCAACGGCAAGCATCGCCAACGATTGATAAAGCCAAGGGGCGTAATTCGCGCCGAAGTACACCAATCCCAGCGCAATGACGATGCCCGGCAGGGCGAAACCGACGAATCCCAGGCGTTCCAGCCACCGGCTGAACAGACCGGGATAACGCACCGCCAGCACGGCGATGGGGGCGGCGCACAACACCGTCAGGGCTGCGGCCAGGGCGGACACTCCCACGGAGTTTGCCGCTGCCCGCCATAGCAGCAGCAGCGGTTCGCCGGCCGCCACGCCGCGCACCGTCCAGTAAACCAGAACCACGACGGGGAAGCCGATGGAAACTGCCAATACGGCGCCACAATAGGCCAGGGCGGGCCACCGCCATCGGCCCAGAGGTATCACATCGGGCAGTCGGGTTGCGCCTCCGCGGCTGCGGTAGTAGCGACCGCCCCCGGCGTTGCGGGCGGTGTTTTCACCCCAGACCACTGCCAGCGCCAATAGGATCAGCGCCAACGACCACGCGGCGGCCAGGGTCCGGTTGAGCGCGGCGCCATACTGGATGAAGATGCTCCAGGTGAAGGTTTCGTAGCGCATCATGGCCACCGCTCCGAAGTCGCTCAGGGCATAAAGAGCGGTGAGCAGGCCACCCGCCAATATGGCCGGCCGGAGCATGGGGAGCGTGACGCTGCGGAAGGTTTGCCAGCGGTCGCGGCCCAGGACCCGCGCTGACTCCTCCAGGGAGACATCCATGTTCCACAACGCGGCGCGCACCGGCAAGAGAACGTAGGGGAAGCTGAGGACGATCAGCGTGAAAGCCGCGCCGGGGAAACCGTAGATGCTGGGAATGCGCTCCACGCCGAAGCTCGCTTCCAGCCAGCCTTGCAGGATCCCCCGAGGTCCCAGGCCGACGGCGATGGCGAAGCCGACGATGTACGACGGCAACGCCAGCGGCAGCATGGTGGCCACCCGCCAGAATCCGCGCCACGGCAAGTCAGTGCGCACGGTCAGCCAGGCCAGGGGAGCGGCAATGATGATGCAACCCAGCATCACCACCACCATGAGCGCGACGGTACGGACTACCACCCACAGGGTCCGAGTCCGGAATATCAGTTCAACGGCGTCTTCCCCCGCGCCCACCGTGCGCAGCGCGAGGTAGACCGGGGCGACCAGCAGCAACGCCGCCACCAGCAGGGCCGGCACCCAGACGACAGCCGGCGGGCGGACTGTGCCCTCGAACAGATGCCCCCCGGTGAAACGGGGAATGGATACGAAAATTTTGGCAACGGCGGACATTGGCGACCCAGATCAGCCAGACGCAGCGCTCACGCTCTACCCTACGGAGGAATGATCGTGTCGTGATTTCGGGAATGCCGGTGATTATACGCTGGTCAGACTTGGCCTGAATCCTCTGCACTCGGGTACGCTCGCGGCGGATGTGAAGTCTTCTGCATTGTAACTGTTCACGTTTGAGGTAGCCGCCCGGCAGCAAGACCGTCATACCGGCGAAAGCCAGTATCCAGAAAGTCCCTGCTATGCTGACGATTGCCGATGCGTGGACTTTCTGGGTTCCTGCTTTCGCAGGCACGACGCATAATTCACCAGAAAACCCATCAACACTGCACATTTACTCTGCATTGGCGCGATTGACAGGACATTTCGTCCGGCGCAGAATGGCGTAAATCCGGGGCGGTCTGTCGTCCCTTACGCTGTAATCCGCAACGGAATGCGCTTTCGCATTCGCCATTGGAGGAGGTTCCCACATGGCGTTTCCCGAACGAATGAAATTTGGAATATTCCTGGGCCCGTTTCACCGCGTGGGCGAGAACCCCACCCTGGCCATGGAGCGCGACCTGGAGCTGATCGAATGGCTGGACAAGCTGGGGTTCGACGAGGCCTGGATCGGCGAGCACCACAGCGCCGGCTGGGAGATCATATCGTCGCCGGAGGTGTTCATCGCCGCCGCGGCACAGCGCACCAACCGCATCAAGCTGGGCACCGGCGTCGTCAGCCTGCCGTACCACCACCCGCTGATGGTGGCCAACCGCATGGTCCAGCTGGACCACATGACCTACGGGCGTGTTCTGTTCGGCGTCGGGCCGGGCGCGCTGCCGGGCGACGCCTACATGATGGGCATCCCCCACGAGTTGCAGCGCGAACGCATGGACGAGTCCCTGGGCATCATCCTGCGCCTGTTCACCGAGACGGAGCCGATCACCTACAAGAGCGACTGGTTCGAGTTGAAAGAGGGCCTGCTCCAGCTGCGCCCCTACCAGCGTCCCTACATGCACACGGCGGTAGCGTCGGTGCAGTCTCCCGCCGGCGTGACCCTGGCCGGGAAACACGGCTGCTCGGTGCTGACGATCACCGTGCCGCGAGATCCCTCCGCCGGCCCCTCAGATCTGCAAGGTCTATGGAGCATTGCAGAAGAGTCTGCCGCCGAGCACGGCAACACCATGAACCGCGACGACTGGCGGCTGGTGCTGCCCTGCCACATCGCCGAGACTCGCGAGGAAGCGCTGAACGACGCGCGCATGGGCGCCGGCCGCTACCTGCGGGAATACAGCGAAGGAACCAACGGACGCCAGGCGGTGTTCGACGGCCCGCTGGACAAGGTGATCGACCACATGGCTGACACCGGAAGCTGGATCATCGGCACGCCCGACGACTGCATCGAAGCCATCGAGCGGTTGGGCGAACAGAGTGGCGGTTTTGGCGCGTTCCTGGTCCAGACCATCGACTGGGCGCCGCGCGAGAAGATGCTGCGCAGCTATGAGCTGATGGCCCGCTACGTGATGCCCCACTTCCAGGGCAGCGTGCTCAGCACCCAGGCGTCCAATCAGTGGGCCAAGGAGCGGCAGGACGACCTGGTCAGCGGCCGGGTCCGCGCCATTGACCGGGCACGGCAGCGCCACGCCGAGCGAGTCGGCTAGCGGTGAGGTTGTCAGAATCAGGATTTTCGGGATTCATGGATTGTCAGGATTGTGGGTTTTCTGCCGCTGAACGGCTCCACTCCTGACAATCCTCAAATCTTGGAAATCCTGGTTCTGGCGATTCCTGAAAGGCGATCAGGCGGCGACTTTCGCCGCGGCCCAGTCCACGCCGTTAAGCACCAGCTTCTGGAACTCCGGCGTCTCGAAGCTGCGGCCGTCATGCCCGAGGAGCAGCACGTAGACATTGCCGTCGCCATATTTGCGCGTCCAACCCAACGGATAGGTGCCGCCCGGCATGTGCGTGGGGTTACGGTCGGGACCCCAGGGCCAGGTACCGTCCTCGGCGGCGCCGGTGATGAAGACGTCGTTGCCGTCCTTGATCGCCAGGTTCATGTAGAGCTCGTCGTTGGTCGAGAAATCACCGATGCCCGAGGCGCCCGGATGGCCGGCCTGGCTGACGTTGACCGTGAACTCCCCGTAGGGCGGATGGTAGCTGGTGCCGGAAATCCAGCCGCCGCCGGTGATGTCGTGATACTCGGGCCAGGCCGCCGCTACGCAGGTGGCGATGTGGATGCAAACGAACCCGCCGCCGCCGCTCACGTAGTCCTTCAAGCCCTGCATCTGCGACTCGGACAGGGTCCAGTCGCCGAAATCGGGCACGTTCTCGCGGCGAGTGTTGAAAACCAGCGCGTCGTAGCCGCCCATGGCGGATTGATCGGCCAGCGGCGAGGCGTCCTCCGTGACCGTGACGTCGTGGCCGGCGCCCTTCAGGAAGGATTCCAAGATGGGCGTCGATTCCTCGTAGGGGTGGCGTCCGCCCGAGATAACCAGAACTTTCATGATGCGTTCCCTCCGATCAGTTAGGCGGATTGTAGAGACAAGGGCCGCCGGTGGCAAATGTAGATATCCGCCCAAGCCGTCGAGGAACAACAGATAGAATGCGATTCAGGTCTTGCCGAATGATACAATTGGGATGGATCAACATCAGGGCATTAGTCTTGGGGATTGCTGACCAACGTCCCCGCCATACAGAGCGACACATGGCCACCGTATCAACCGATCACACCCATCCGGCGCAGTTGCAATGGAGCGTCGGGAACGTATTGGCAGCCATCGGCATTGCCATCGTCGGGCTGGGCATCATCATTGCGTTGACGCTCAACGGGATCAGCAATGGGCGGATTGACGCGGTAAATACTCGGATCGACGGTGTGAGAGACAACATCGCCATCATCCAGGAATCCCAGGCCCAAACTCAGGTCAACACTGCGTCAATCGAATTGGATGTCGATACCCTGCAGCAGGATGTCCACGTGCTCAAGCAGGACGTGGCAACGCTTCAGCAGGATGTGGCAGTTCTGCAGCAGGACGTACATGTGCTCAAGCAGGATGTACATGTGCTCAAGCAGGACGTGTCGATAATGAAAAACGACCTGACGTTTATCAAGGAAGCGCTGACCAGAATGGAAGAGAACCAGCGTCAATAACATCGCGGCGGATCGTTGAACGGCTTTGTTATTGGGGAGATGCAGCGATGTCAATGTTCAAAGTTGACATCGGCGTGGGCAATATGGAAGGCGGTGACCTGGCGCCGGTGCGGCCCATTGTGGACACCGGGGCCGCCCACTCCATGCTGCCCGAATCGCTGCTGACTCGGCTGGGGATCGCGCCGCGCCGGGAGCTCAGCTTCATTCTGGCCGACGGCACTCCGGCAATCTACGGCTTCGGGTTCGCCAGACTCAGCATCGACGGCGAAGAATGTCCTTGCCCAGTCATCTTCGGGCCGGAGGGCAATCACCTGCTGGGCGCGTCTACTCTGGAGATTTTCAACCTGGTGGTTGACCCAGCGGGAGAGCGGCTATTGCCCGCCGAGTGGCTCTCCCTGGGCTGGGGTGGAGAGTCGTAGTGTGGCGGGACGCAATCAGGGTGAGGCTGCGTTGCGGTCTTTTTCGCGCCGGACATGCTCGCGCAGGACCTGGTTGATAAGCGCCTTATAGCCCGGCGCGCCGGTGGCGTTGGCCTTGAGCCACGCCGCCACGTCATCGTCCAGGTCCTCGAACCACAGGGTGACTTGCTGCTTGACGACCTCGCCGTTGTGGAACACGCCTCGCTTGGCATTGGCCCAGTCTGTGGGTATTTCGGGGATGTCGCTGGTGTCAATCTCGTCGTCGGACATCGCGGCCAGAGCGGCGAGTTCGGCCTTTTGCTGGTCGGTCATTGGTCGGCCTTACTGTATCAATCCCCGTCTTGCGATTTCGTCCAACGGTGGTAAGGTACAGTATGAACATTGTAGTGGAGCCACCGTATGCGCGCCATTATGACGATTTAGACCCGGTGACAAAGGTACGCATCGCCAATGCAGTGGATGGCAAGTTACGGACATGGACAGGACGGGGCGGGACTCGTCGCGTAGTGCCGCCGGGCCCCGGTATGCCTACATTGCACGAAGTTTACGTAGGCGACTTTCGCATCATCTTCTGCCGGCACGGCGACAACCTGCATCTGCTCGACATCGCAAAGAAAGGCCAGGGCGGGCGGCAGGATAGAGCGCTGCGAGCATCGGGCAACTTCTGCAAAGACAATCACTGACGAAACCAGGCAGGCAAGCAGCATGGACTACAACGTTTTTATGCGCCGCCAACTGGCGCAGGACCGGCGGATGAACACCATTATGCTGGAACAGATTTACCGCAATCTGGACGGTCAGGCATACGACTCCGACGACCTGGAATATACCGGCGAGCAACTGATTGACCGTGCGATGACGCAGGCCGCCGATTACTATGACGTTACCGGGACCCACGGTGATGTCCGCCGCGAAATTGGCGCGATGCTCAGCGGAGCCGCGCCAGTGTCAGGGGCTGACTGATTTCACGAGTTTTCGGCGGCTAGTACCAGCGGTGGACTGCTGACGCCTGCCGCCCTTTATCGAACAGCGGAGGTCGAGCGTTAAAGGTTATCCGGTGTTCGGAGGTCGTTCCTTTTGCCGTGGCATCAGCGGAGTTGTATGTGGAACTGCGATGGACTTTCTCCAAATGCTTCGAGCAATCTCCTAGCATTCGAAACTATCGTCGAAGCGCTCATGCCTGCGTATATGAACATCCCGTTTTTCAGTTCCATTGTTTTCCGCTGCCCAGAGTCATACCATTCTTCTTGCACTGCGAACAGAGCATCGAGTCTGGAGGGAATCGTGGCTGGTGAAAGGTGTCCCGAATCAATGAGCCATTCAGCGATTGTTGAATACAGATCTCGCCAATTGCGAGCCGATTTTTCAGTTCCATCTGGAAGTTGTATGGCGTGAGGGCGCTGCCCTGTAACCGAAACGGTGTTCCCTAATTCTGACAGATTGCGCCAAGAATTTTCGTCGTCATCCGGTAACTGACCAATTGTGCCGTCAGGTAACAAGCCATACAAAATGTCGGGCCGCCCTTCATCATAGACGCCGGGCATCAAATCGACATCATGCGCCTCACGGCGCAGCAGGTGTAACGCCTTATTTCGCGCGCTGTTGAAGATTGCCTGCTTGTCAACCGGGCGATTTTCAAGTTCGGCCAACTCGCTCTTCCAGCCAGCCAGTTCCGACCGGATGCCGCCTTCCCAATCTGCGAACACCCGGCTCACTTGCACGCGGCCTTGCGGGCGTTCGGTTTCCGGCAAGGCAGTTATGTACTCCCCAAACGCGTCGTCCAGTTCTTCATCATCGTTCAGCACCGATCCTCGCTCTTCGATCAACCCGCGCAGTTCCTCCCGCCGTGCGTCGTCGGCCCCGGCGATACTCTGTCGCTCCGCCTCCAGCAGCTCCCCGAACAGGGCGGACAGGCGGTTGGCAAGGTCGTCGTCAATCTCAACGTCGGTTGGGAACGTCATTTCGTCCTCCGGGTCGTATAGCTCAACCAGTTCGTCCAGCGGTGGCATTACGGGAAGGTGGGCCTGGATGTGTGCGTCGATGTGGCAAAGGTCGCAAACGTGTTGGTGAGCATCGCCGCATTCGGTTTCGTATAGCCAGCGTCGACGAGCGCGCCACCGTCCGCAGCGTTCGCACTCCTTGCCGAAGGAAAATCCGCACACCCGGCAATTGTGACTGGCGGCGTGTGAGGCTGCTTCGCAGAGCGGGCATATCACCACCGGAGCCTCGCCGGGTTTCTGCGTTCCGCGTGGCTCCAGCGACCATTGACGGTAGTCCTCGGGCAGGCCATGGGTTACGGAGTTGGCGGCCAGATCCAGTATCAGGCAGTCGCCGCCGTCGGGTTTGGGGCGCAGGCCGCGGCCCACCATTTGCAGGTAGAGGGCCAGGCTCATGGTGGGGCGGGCGATGATGACGCAGGAGGCGTCGGGCAGGTCGAACCCCTCGGTGGCGACGATCACGTTGACCAGTACTCTGATGCTGCCGTCCCGGAAGCCGGCGATGGCCTTGTCCCGTTCCTCCCGGTTGGTGTCGCCGAGGATTACCGCCACCGGTATCCCAGCCTCGTTGAACACCGCTGCTAAATTGTGCGCATGGTCAACGGACACGGCGTAGGCTATCGTTGGTCGGTCGGCGGCGTGTTTTTGCCAGAAGGCCAGCGCGCCGGCGGTCATGATGTCGGGGCGGTCGCGGTTGGCCCGCTCGATGCCGGACTCGGTGTAGTCGCCGGTGCGGTCAACGGCCCCGCCGGCGACGCGCTGCTCTGGCGGCGGGATGAACACCTGCGCCCGGCACAGCGCCGGCGTATCGAGGGCCTGCAAGTCGGCGGTTTGGGGGCCACAGAGCAGGCCGTCAAAGAGGTGATCAAACCCTTCCTTTTCCGACAGCCGCCAGGGGGTGGCAGTCATGCCGACGATGGGGCCGGGCCACTGGCGCATGGCGCGGGTCCAGCCATCGGCGGCGGCGTGGTGGGCTTCGTCGATTACCAGCAGGTCGTTGGCGCCGTAGCGGTTCCAGACTTCCCGGCGGGCGTTGCGCCGGCCCACGGTCTGGGCCATGAGGATGACGGCGCCGCCCGCCATGGCCGGGGCGTCCTCGCCGGGCGTCCAGTTGACGTTGGTGATGGCCGAAACTCCAGCGTCGGTGAGCATCCGCCGGGTCTGCTCGGCCAGTTCCTTGCGGTGGGTGAGCCAGACGGCCTTGCGACCATCTTGCAGCCAATGGGCCAGCAGCGCGCCGGCGATGACGGTTTTGCCGCCGCCGGTGGGCAGCTGGAGCATCAAACGGGCCGCGGGTTCGGCGGCGAGTTCGTGCTGCAACTGCCGGAGCAACGTCCCCTGATATGGGCGGAGTTCGAACATATTGACGGATTGTATCATTGCGCGTACTTGCTTCCGGAAATCGTCAGAATCAGGATTTACGGGATTAGAGGATTGGGCAGGATTAGGTGTTTTTCCCATCGGACGGCTCCAATCTTGATAAATCCCCAAAATCTTGAAAATCCTGGTTCTGACGTTTCCCCGCCGCAAACCTGGGTATGAGTGAACCCCGTCGTTCGGTTGAATTCCCGCGCGCCGGCCGGCATACTGGCCCCAGTACTCAAACCCGCAACCAATTCCGCGCGTTTCGCGGCTGGTTGCCACTCGGGGAGAATTGGCTAATGGCAACCCTGGTAACCGGCGGCGTCGGGTTCGTCGGCGCAAGCATCGTCAAGCAACTGGCCGCGCGGGGACACGAGGTAGTGAGCTACGACGTGCTGGCCGCCGACGCGCTGATGACGCACTTTCTGGGCGATCTGGCCGAACGGGTCACTTTCGTCGTTGGCGACATCCTGGACACCGGCGGCCTGGACGCCCTGCGGCGGGCGCATTCTTTCGACAAAATTGTTCACGCCGCCGTGTTCACCGTCAACCGCACCGACCGGGAAACCGCCCGCAGCAAGGAAATCCTCGACATCAACCTCACCGGCACCGGCAACCTGCTGGAGATGGCCCGCGAGATCGGCGTCCAACGGTTCGTCTACATCAGCTCCGGCGCCGCCTACGGCCTGTGCCGCGACCCGGACCAGACCTACAACGAGGACGACCATCCCCAGCCGGCGAACCTGTACGGCATAACCAAGCTCGCCAGCGAGCAGTTGACCGAACGCTACGGTCATCTACACGGGTTCAGCACGGCCAGTCTGCGCGTCAGCACGCCCTACGGCCCCATGGAGCGCGTAACCGGGCACCGCGACAACATGTCCACTCCCCAACAATGGACTGGCCAACTGCTGCGCGGCGAACCCATCACCCTCGATTCCACCGACTACGGCCGGGATTACACCTACGTCCTTGACACCGGGTCAGCCATCGCCGCCGTCGTCGACGCGCCCGAGCTGCCTCACCACCTCTACAACATCACCAACGGCGTGCCCGTGACCGGAAAGCAAATCCAGCGTACCCTCGCCGAACTGTTCCCGGAAACGCGCATCGTGGAGGACTCGAACGCCGAACCGGCGGGTTCCTCCCTGGGACCAACCCGTGGTCCGCTGTCCGGCTACCGCCTGTGGCACGACCTGGGCTGGACGCCGCAGTACGACCTTGCCGCCGGCCTGACCGATTACGTCCAGTGGCGGAGGGAGTCGGGGTTTTTGGATT
>DAOUHZ010000018.1:0-2401 GCA_034428455.1 Dehalococcoidia bacterium | reverse complement strand
GATGGGTTCCGCATCGGAATAGTGTTCCAGCAGCATTGCGCCCGCGTCGTCGGGGTAGCAGCCGCGTCCCAGGTAGATGGCGTGGCCGTCGCCCTGACGGTCAACCCTGCCGATGATGGCTCGTGAAGCCACTCGTAACCTCCTGAAAATTGGGCCATCTGCGGTGAGAGATTGGGTTCCCCAGCTTGGTGATTGAGTGCGCGGGCCGGCGGCTTTCATCCGGTTACGTCGCTGCGAAAATCGCCTCCGAACCCATAACGGTTGGACTCGGACCGGGCGCCGTGCTGGTCCGAGGGAATGGTCTGGGCTGGAGGGTGCAACCGCGTACTGATTGCGTCCTGATCTGTTGCGTGGACACCCCAAGCGGTGGCGCAGGACGAACCCGTTCGAGGGATTCCGCAAGGCGATTCACCATGATAGAATGCCCGCGTCAGAGACGCGGGTAATCCCGTTGTTATCCCTTTGGTGGGCAAAAGCCTGTCACGCGGATGGGGCCTCTTGGTCCCTCTCGCTGCGGCTTTTGCCTTCGGGATGCCAGCGTCTCTGACACAGCGCCCATCCGAACGCGAGAGGGGCTGCCCAGCGCACCAACGCCTGCGCCGCGCGCCCCCAGCGAACACGACAGTGGGGGTGTCAGCATGCACAGCAGACACGCAGTTTTTGCGTGGAATTTCTGGCCGCCCGTCCTGCGCCGACCTGCATTTGGGATGAAGGCCGTCGGTATCCCCGTTCAGAAGTTATTGCCGGGGATGGCATGGTACGCGTCGGCAAAAGATTGCAGCGGGGACGGCCGGCGTTTCAACTGCCGCGGCCGGCCGACAAAGCGACCGGGCCGCGTTCACCAAGCGCGCCCAACCTCCGAAAACCCTCTGTCGATAGGCGTGCGCTGGCAACGTCGTGTCCATCGCTCCCAGCGCGGCGCGACCCTGCCGAGGGGGCCGGCAATGACCGGGAGCCGCTTTGGACTGTCCAGCGCGAAGTCCGGTTTGCGGAAAGATAGCCCGCGATGGCTGGCGGCGGCTATTTCCGCCAATGCTGCCACACCGTCCGGGGCGATGCGGAAAACGTTGCAATTGGAAAGCGAGGTCTGGAGATGACGGGAACCAACTACGCGATTGCGGTGGTGATGGCAATCTGCTGCTTCATGGCGGTGATGGGAGCGGCCCTGCCCTGGGCCGACTATGGCTTCGGATACGTGAGCGGGCTCTCCGGAGAGATCAACAGCTTCGGCGTGCTGACGCTGATACCGGCCCTGGTGGTGACGGCGCTTTTCATTCTCACCCTCATCACCAAGCGCTGGCGTCTGCCAGTGAAAATCGGTCTCATCCTGTTCAGCTTCATCGTGGTGTTTGTGGGCATCGGGGCCGTCGCCACCATCCTGTCGGAGGACCTGGGCGTTGGCATCGGGCTGTGGATGACGTTGTGGGGCGGCATCGGACTGGCGGCCGCCTCAATCTGGGGCAGCGTGAAGTGGAACGCGGCCATCAGCGCAGCCGGCTGATCCGAGCTTTCCCCGCTACCCGCACATTGCTCATGTCCCGGCCGGTGCGCTGACGGTTTTGTGGCCGCCGTTGGCGCGCCGGTCATCACCGAGCTCCATACCGAATTCAGAAGCAAACTTATCGAACCCAGGAGGAACCCTGCCATGGCAGCCAACGGAGACCAGGAACGGAACGAACAGCCTCAGCCCCAGAGCGGACCCAGCGGCGGCGGCTTCACCCTGTCGGCCAAGACACTAGGCATCGCCGGCGGTGGCGCCGCGGCACTGGTGGTGGTCATCGTGGTAATCGTGCTGCTGGTGGCCGGAGTGTTCCGGGGCGGGGGCGGCGCGTCCGGAGGCGGCGACGTGCTCGCCTATATCCCAGCCGATGCCGTAGGAGTAACCATCGGAGACAACGAAACGTTTCTGAACGGCGACATCCCTGAAGAGTACCGCGATTTCCTCATTGAAACGAACAGAGAGGATCCCGAGGCTTATGAAGCCCTTGACATCGACGATGACGACGTGAAGATCGTTGCCTTCGTACACAACGCAAATCTGGACGACACCCTCGAAATCGTAAAGGGCGATTTCAATTTCGACATCATCCGCGAGGATCTGGAGGACGGTCTGGATTGTGAAGACGACGACTACCGAGGCTACGAGCTGTGGGAATGTCCCGGCGGGGAATTCCCGGCCGTCGCCCTGTTTGAAAAGGACGGCTACCTGGTTTTAGCGCTGCAACGCCAGGATGACCTGGAAGACCTGCTCACGCTGAAAAGCCGCACTCCCGAGAAACTGGCCGACGCCAAGGACAGCGACCTGAAGCGCATCCTAGAAATCCGGCCGGAAACCTCGGTTGGTGGGGCAGCCGGTTATACTCCGGGCCATCTGATTTAGCGGAGACATGTGAGACCATGC
>DAOUHZ010000017.1:0-19850 GCA_034428455.1 Dehalococcoidia bacterium | reverse complement strand
GATGGGTTCCGCATCGGAATAGTGTTCCAGCAGCATTGCGCCCGCGTCGTCGGGGTAGCAGCCGCGTCCCAGGTAGATGGCGTGGCCGTTGCCCTGACGGTCAACCCTGCCGATGATGGCTCGTGAAGCCACTCGTAACCTCCTGAAAATTGGGCCATCCGCGGTGAGAGTTTGGGTTTCCCACCTTGGTGATTGGGTGAGTGGGTCGGCGGCTTCAATCCGACTACACCGCCGCCAAAACCGCCTCCGAACCCAGCACGGTTGGATGCGGGCCGGGCGCCGTGCTGGTTCGAGGAAATGGTCTGGGCTGGAGGGCGCGAGCGCGTACTGATTGCGTCCTGATCTGTTGCGTGGACACTCCAAGCGGTGGCGCAGGACGAACCCGTTCGAGGGATTCCATCGAGCGGGTCAGCATGGTACACTCCCGTCGGCTGATACGCGGGCTTTGCCCGACGCGGGCGTATGCCTGCCTGAACGTGATGGAGCCTCATGGCTCCTCTTGCGGCAGGCACGCGCCTTCGGGTAGCCAGCGTATCAGCCAATTCGCTCCATCCGAACGCAAGAGGGGCTGCCACTGGCGCACCGACGTCCGCGCCGACAAGCCCCCAGCGAATAGGATCGTGGGGGTTTTGGTATGCAGAATGGACACGCTGGCATTGCGCGGGCTGCGATCCCGCGTGGCCCTTGCCGACCTGCATTTGGGATGAAGGCCGTCGGTATCCCCGTTCAGAAGTTATTGCCGGGGATGGCTTGGTACGCGTCGGCAAAAGATTGCACCGGGGACGGCCGGCGCATCAACTGCCTCGAACCGGCCGGCCAGGCGACCAGGCCCCGTAACGTGAATGATCCCCCGACCTGCGGGAAACCCCGCGCAGGTTGGAGCATACGAGCAAGTGTCGCCTCTTTCGCGCCAAGAGAACGGATCCTCGTCAAGGGACGCCGAGGATTGCCGGGCGCTGCCACATCTTCCGGGCGCCAAGAAGTCACCAACGCAAATCGTGGCGTCGAGTGCTCGGCGCCGCCTCCGCCCGCTGAGCAACTTTCGCACCGTTCCGGTCGGGCACGCGACGGTTGTGGCCACCGTCGTCGTGCTCGACCATCCGGCGAACGGTCGAAAAAGGAATGACGAAGATGGCTCAGGGATCAGAACATATCTTCATGGAAGACGAGGGGTTTTACGTGTCCCAGACGCGGGTCACGATGATGCTTGTCAATAATCCAGGTTCTTTCTCATGGCAGGGCACGACCGGCGAGCTGAGAACGTTCCCCACCAGGGACGTCGCATCCGTTCGAGTCGCCAGCGACAACGCCGGCTGCGCGCGGCTGTTGGGCATTGCGCTCGCGGTCTTGGTCGTAGTGATCGCGATTTCGGCGCTGGTGGCCCTGGCGAGGGGCGAGATTCTCAGCGGCTTCATTGTTCTGGTGACCAGCGCGGTGTTGGGCAGCCTTGTCATCGCACGGCGCAAGTGGCTTTTTGCCAGAACCTACTACGTGGTGCTCGAAACCTATAGAGACAGCGGCGCAATTCAAAGCGTCAGAAGCAAGGACGCTGAGTGGATGCGGGAGTTTGCATCCGCAGTCGGTGAAGCGATTTCTGCTCGGGATTATCACCGACCGCATGGCGGCTGAGGCCGCCCGGCCCGCGGCCCGACTTGTGAAGAAGTCTTTCAAAACTGACTGCGCGCCATTGGCAATTCGCAAAAATGTCCCGCGGCTCGACAACATCAGAGGTGAGCTGCGACAACTTCTCAACGATATACGCGACCAGACGCCGTGATGAAAACCACGGGGTGACATCATTGGAGGCCGCCCACCTGCTTTATCCACATCGACGTAGGAGGACGAACAGAGATGGCAAGTAGCAGAAATCCCAAACAACCGCCAGGCGCGCCGACTCCCGCTCCCAAACGCGGATTCATGGGAATGCGGCTCAGCTGGAAGCACCTGGCGATCATAGCGGCGGCCTTTGTGGGAGCCGGCGTCGTGGGCCTGGCGGTCAACGCCGACGCCATCTTCGCCTCCAGCGGGCAGCGGTTCAATGACGCGGTGTACAGCGCTACCCAGCAGACCCGCGACGCCCGGAGCAACCTGGAAGCAATCAGCGCGGACATGAGTGTCATCCACGACACCTCCAGTGTCGTCGAGTCGGCTGCCCCGATCCAGCGTCAGCCACTCCAAACCGCAGGCGGATCAATATCGAACCCGGCAGCGCCGGCGACTCAAAACGCCCGTCGCGCAGGGTCGGCGGCCAACGGCAACGTTCCCGTCCGCTCCTATTCCGACTCCGGCGAAACCGCGGACACGACGGTATCCGCATCTGACAACGCTCGAGAGCCGGGCGGCGCTGACGACGCAAACGGAGACCCGGCAAAGGTTGAAACCGAACCGGAGACCATCCAGGAGCAGGCTGCCAAATTGACGGGCGACAAGCGCTCGGAGAACCAGCGGGCCGCTCAACGGCTGGTTGACAACTGGCAGCCGCGCTACGAGGCCGCCAAAGTCGGCCACGTCTCGCTGGAACGGCGCGTGGCCGATACCCGCGAGTTCTGGAACGCCTATTTCACCGAGCAGATGGAACTCATTGAGAGCCTGGACCCGAACATACCCAGCCACCGGCGGTGGCGGGAGCAAACCCTGTTGGCCCTCCATGAAGACCAGCAACGGTGGCTGCGGTGGGACGAACAGGCTCAGGCCGTGCTCGGCAGCTCGCGGGATGCCATGGCGCAGCTGGAGGGCATGAACATCGCCATCGCCTTTTACCGGAACCGGGCGGATTTCGCTGCTGTCACCTCCGAGGTTCTGGAGGTGGCGCCCACCGTCAGCCTGCTGGTCAACGACCTGTCAGCCTTTGAGGAACAGACCGAGCGACTCGCCCTGGCCATCTCCGACGCCGGCCCGGCCCGGTAGCGCGGATCGCGGGGAACGCTGACTTGAACGACCTGACCGAAAAACTCCTCAACGGCTACTGGACCGGCTTGGTCCATGCCGCCGTAATCGTCCTCGCTCTGGCGCTGCCCTGGGCGCGCCTGGACGACGAGCCGCACCCGACCACCGGCATCGGGTTGCTGTACCGACTGCCGGAGTACGCCGACCACGCCGCCTACGGCCAATTCGCGGTGGCGATCGTGCTGACGCTGGTCATCATCGGCAATGCGGTGGCGTTCCTCAACGCCAAGCTGCGCCGGCGGCGAGGCGCGGCGTCGGCGTCGGTGGGCGCCGTTGCAACCTTGCTTTTCCCGCTGCTGACGGCGGGAATGCTGGAATACCCGCACGTCGGTTGGGCAATCGTATTGCTGGCATTCGGAGTGGTTCCGGCGCTCTCCGGCTGGCAGCGGCGGGCCTACGTCGTCGGATTGGCTGGAGGTTTAGCGGGACGCCTGGGCCGTTGGAACTCCCTCCTGCGCAGTCGCTTCCAACGCTCCCCGTAACTCCCACCTTTGACTTACCCATCGCCCAAACCCGGACCAAACACGGAAGACACCGAAAATGGCAACCAACGGAGACCAGGAACGGAACGAACAGCCTCAGCCGCAGCCCCAGCCCCAGGGCGGACTTGCCAGCGGTGGTGGATTCACCATATCGGGCAAGGTGCTGGGCATCGCCGGTGGTGGCGTCGCCGCGCTGGTGGTGATCATCGTGGTGGTCGTGCTGCTGGTGGCTGGCGTCTTTGGCGGCGGTGGCAGCGGCGGCGCGTCCGGGGGCAGAGACGTGTTGGCCTACATTCCGGCCGACGCCGGGATCGTTGGGATATTTGACCAACAGGCGATGTTGAACGGCGACGTTCCGGAAGACCTGATTGAGTATTGGGAGGATGACGAATCGGGCGGACCGTTGGATGATCTCCCGAACTCTTACGATGACCTTGACATTGACGATGACGACGTTGCGACTTTCGCCTTCGTGGCCGACGAAGACCAAAACGACAGTCTGCTGATTGTGCAGGGTGACTTTGAATTTGACGTCATCCGCGAAGACCTGGAGGACGGGGCGGATTGCGAGGACGACTACCGGGGGTTCGAGTTGTGGGAGTGCCCCGACGGCGGGGCGGTGGCGCTTTTTGAAAAGGACGGGTATCTGGTTTTCGCCGCTGGCCGGCAGGACGACCTGGAAGATCTGCTCACCCTCAAAAGCCGCGATCCTGAGAAACTGGCGGACGGCGAGGACAGCGACCCGAAGCGAATCCTGGACCAGGTCGGCAACGGCTGGTTGCGGGTCGCCGTCATCACGGATGATTGCGTCATCAATCGCTGCGAGGGAATTGCCCTCGCAGTGCAGGAAAGCGACGATGCTGGATCAATGCCGGCATCATACGTGGTGATGTTCAGCTCCGAACGCGCGGCAACGGCTGCGGAAGGCGACGTGGAAATCGACGAGTTCGTTGAAGGGATGTTTGCCGGCTTCGATCTGGACCTGGAAATCGGCGACGTGAAAGCCGACGGCGAGTTTGTGGTCGGCGACGGTGTCGCTGAGTTCGTTGACCCGGACGACGCCAGCTCCCGCTCCTCAAATCAAAACGGCGGCAGCCGCGGCAGCGAAACCGCACGGGCGGCTCCAGCGGTAGCCGCCCCGACGAGTACGCCGCTATTGCCGATGGCGCAGCCCGCTGCTATGCAGGCGCGACCGGCAGCACCAGCAGCCACTAGGCCGGCAACCCCAGCGCCTACTCCGACCGCCACTCCGGTACCGCTCCGTGAGCCGGAATCGACGTTTGACTTGGTGCCGCAAAATAGCCACCGGATTTTGCTGGTCCGATGGGGTCAAACCGAATCCGGCAGCTTTTTGCCCAGCCGGCAGGAACGTCAGATTTTCGACGCTATTGATTTCATCAAGAACCACTACGACATCAACCCAGACAATGTTTTGGAAATTGCCTTTGTGAACGATGCACAGCTGACCGTGCTGCATGGCGATTTTGACTTGGCCTCCGTCAGGAGCAAGCTGCAAGGTCAGGACGGCGAGGCGATCAATTACCGGGGGTATGAGATGTGGAGATGGCAGCGCGGGCAGGTGATCCTGTTTGAGCAATACATCGCTTACAGCAGCGGCGGCTTGGAGGGAATACTCCAGGGCCTGTACCGCGGAGCCGGCTCTCTGGCCAGCGCCAGCGACAACAACGACATGCGCAAAATAATGAGCCGGCTATCTGACGGGATCGTCGTGTGGGCGGATCGCAATTGCGGGTTTGAAAACTGCCTGGGATACGGCTGGAAAATCGCGTCTATTGACGCTTCCCAAGCTACTGGAAACGTCAACATCGAATTCCTGTTTCGTAATGATCGTTCATCGCAGAACGCTGCCGATGACTACGACGGCATAGCGAACTTTATGCGCAGCTCCCACGCTATGAATATTCATGACACTGTGCCGGATGGCAACTACGTAGTGGGCGCGGCGGTCTGGGATTTCAACCAGTAAACGCCGCGCGCGTTCCACCGGATTGGGGAATGCCCCAACGTCTGACGGCGTTCTGCATCTCTTATCGTCAGTAATGCTTTCATCGTTAGATAGTGCGAGACCTTGAGATCTCGGCTCAACTTGTCAACCCGGAGTCGGGAGGAAGCAAACCAATGATTCAAACTCGGTGGCTGATCGTCATCTCGGCCGTTATCACGCTGACTCTGCTGACGGCGCTCCCCAATTTGCCGGTGTCGGCGCAGGCGCCCAACTTGCCGCCGATGGTGCTGGCGGGGACGGCCTGGCTGGAGGGGGAGTTCGCGCCGGGGGGCGCTGTGATCCAGGCGATGCAGGGCGACACGGAGCTCAGCCGGATTGCGGTGCGGGCCAACGGGCGGTTCGGACCATTGCAGGTGAGCCAACCCCGGGGACGCGGCCCGATCCACTTCCTGGTCGACGGCCGGAAGGCTGACGTGGAAATGAACTGGACCAGCGGGTTCCTGCAAGCCGATCTGGAGCTGCGAGCGCCTTCCGCGGGCCAGCCCGCCGCCACCGCGACTCCAACGCCGCGTCCGGAGCCAACCGCCATCGCGCGACCCACTCCTGCGCCAGCCCCGGAGCCGGCAGCGGTTGCGGGGCCACCGGGCGAGCGCGGCCCCGCTGGGCCGTCAGGGCCGGAAGGTCCACCAGGCGCAACCGGGCCGGCCGGGCCTCCGGGGGAACCCGGACCGCCGGGGGAACCGGGGCCGGAAGGGCCAGAAGGCGAGGAAGGGCCGCGGGGCCGCACCGGCGAGTCAGGGTCCGGAGGCTATGACCTCTACGCGCTGATCGGGGCGGGAGCAGCGGGGCTGCTGGCGTTGGTCGCGCTGATACTGGCAATAATGGCGTTGTCGCGTCCGAGCCGTCCGACGTCGGTTCCCATACAACCGCCCCCGGCGTCCGCGCCGTCAGACTAAACCCCAATCCACCGAAAGGATGAGTGTGTCGGCGTTGTGAATGGATGAGAAAGTGCTCCCGGCTTCGGGGATAATGGTTTTTGACACGTCAAACCAGCCCGAAACGAGGAGCACCCATCGGATGCTACCACGCAACGACCCCGATCACATCAATATCGCCTTCGACGATCACCGGCTGGTGGCCAATGCCGGGCTGATCATGCCGGTCACTCTGGCCCATAATCTGGGACTGGGCGAGTTGGTGAACCGCCATGTTGATCTGGGAGATGCGCCGGGTCGGGCCGATGCTGGCGACAAACTGCTGACCCTGGTGGCGTCGGCGCTGGCTGGTGGCGACTGCATCGACGACGCCGACGTGTTGCGCGCTGGCGAAACCGAGCAAGTGCTGGGCTGCACAGTCAAGGCGCCGTCCACCCTGGGGACTTTCCTGCGCAGCTTCCGCTGGGGCCACGTGGTCAGCTGGATCGGGTGAGCCGGGAGGTGCTGGCCGGAGCCTGGAACGCTGGCGCGGGCCCTGGCTACGATCCGCTGACCATCGACCTGGACTCCACCATTTGCGAGACTTACGGCCTGTTCAAGGAGGGTGCCCGTCGCCACAACTACGCCGACCAGCGGGGCTATCATCCATTGTTGGCCGTGGCCGCCGACACCGATCCGCCTGTGGCGGACTGATGGCCCGACTGAGGAAGGGCAGAGCCAACACGGCTCGGGGCGCCGCCAACTTCCTGCTGGAGACCGTGAGCCGCGTGCGCTACGCCGGCGCCACCGGACCGCTCACCATGCGGGCCGACAGCGGCTTCTACAACCATCCCATCGTCGCCGCCTGTCGCCATCACGGCGTGCGCTACTCCATCACCGTCCGGCAGCACCCCAGCCTGCGCAATCTCATCGAGGCCATCCCGGAGGAGGAGTGGGCTCCCATCCCGTACTGGATAGACGGCGGCGCCGACGTGGCCGAAACAATCTACACACCCTTCAGCAGTGAGCCTGACGCGGTGCCGGTGCGGCTTATCGTCCCCAGGGTGAAGCCCACACCCGGCACCCAACTTGCCCTCCTCGCCGCTTACAGCTTTCACGCCTTCATCACCGATAGAGAGGGCGACACCCTGGCCTTGGAGGCCAACCATCGCCGCCTGGCTGGCCATTCAAGTCATGGCCCACAATCTCGCCCGCTGGACGACGCGTATCGGCCTGGGCGAACTGGTGTCCACCGCCAAGACCCTCCGACGACGCTTCTTCTCCCTGGCCGGACGCATCACCCGCAAGGCCCGCCGCCTCACCCTGCATCTTCCCCAGGGCAGGCCCTGGCAAAACCAATTCAGCAACGCCCTGGAAAGACTACGCGCCCTGCCCTCCCTTCCTGATCGTACCATCGCCCTCTGACACGTCCTTGGACTGCCCAACCGCCTGGCCGACCACCGCCGGGTCAGGACTCGATGCTCTCCCACCGCCACTCACTCTGGCAATCCGGGCGGATACCGTCCATTGATGCCGTCAGCGTCCAATCCATCCGCCCAATGCAACCCCCACTGGTCCCCAACATCGGGCTCACGACCCTGTCGTCCGTTTTCCGCGTCGCCCATCGCCGGTCTGACCAGACTCACCGTACCCCTTCGGTGGATTTGGGCTTACCCCAACGTCCCAACGACCACGTTTCTCGGACGGGATGCTAGTCGTTGGCGGCGCGACGCTTCCGCTCCTTGGTTCCCGACTTTCTCGGTTTGCCGCCCGAAAGGGAGCGTCCCTTCGGCTAGGAATTCGGCCGGGAACCTCGGTTGATGGGCGGCGGGTTATACTCCGGGCCAGTTTAATTCGCGGAGTGAAGTGGGGCGATGCTGGGCGAGCGATCGGACCAGAGGGGACTTTGGCAGGCGGACCAGTTGTGCCTGATCTGGTCATAGACCAGCGGATCCAGGAAAAGGCCGGCTGGACAAGGGCATCTCAACCACCATCGCCAAGTTCATCATGTGCCATATCGCCTGGTTGGAAGAGGAGATCACTCGGTTGGACAAGGAACGCCAGGCGGTTCTGAAGGAGAATCCCGCACTCGCCGAGCGCGCTGACCTCTACCGCACCGTGCCCGAGGTCGGACCGCTAACTGTGGCCACCTTGGTGGCTTACCTCCCCGAACTGGGCCACTGGGACAGCAAGGCCCTTACCTCACCGGTTGGGCTGGCCCGCTAGGTCTCGAGACAGCGGCAAGAAACGAGGTCATCGGGCGATCAGGGGTGGCCGTGGGTTGGTACGGCCGCATTCTTTACACGTGCGCTTGGGCCGTGATACGCCACGACAGCGAAATGCCGCGCTTCTATGACCGTTTGCCGCAGCGGGGCAACCTGGGCAATGTTGCGGTGGTCGCTGCGATGCGCCAGATTCTGCTACAGCCCAACGCCGTGACTCGAAGAGGTGCCCCTGAGTACCCCAGACGCAGCAGCCGCTACTCTCACGTTGCCCTGCAATAGCTTGACATCCAACACGTGTACTGGACGGAACATAAACCTGGTGCTGGGGTTGCAGGAAAAGGAGGGCCGGTTGCCGGGCGCGGTGGTTGCGACCGGGATGAAGCCGCCGCATTGTTGGTACCCATAACCCGCGCGTTGGACATCGGCCTGTACGTTGGACTCGCGCCGGCATTGGATGCCATCAAGGATGACCTGCTGGCGACCGTCCTGCGCTGACCGGCGCGTTTGCGAACCGGATGCCCGACGCTGTGGATGCGGCATTACGTAAAGTCCCTTGCGCGAACCACCGCGGATATCAGAATTGGCTGTATCTCCTGTCTCTGGTAGGCTTACAGCCTCAGTGGCGGACTGCACCGGCATACTGTCCGGATACCGGGCCAGCGGGTCTTCGTACAGAACGTTCAACCTCCTCCGTCCTAGAAGAAACAAAGGTGACTGACCGAGGCCGTCATTGGAGTAGGAAGAAAATGCCTATCATCTACGGAAGGAACCTCATGGAGTCTTGGGGGCAGGGTGGTCGACGATATGGGTCGATCCTATTGAAAGCGTACACCACCCATGCTGAGAAATCCGAAGTGTTCTTGTCTTATCGGAGTACCGATCAAGTTGCCGCGTTGCAACTTGCGGCGAGTCTTGACCAATTTGGGCGGCACGTATTTATAGACGTCCATGACGGTACGCTTCAATCCGTTTCGAACGACATAGATCAAGCTCTGGTGATGGCTATCACCAAAGCTGATACGATGGTTATCGTTGTGTCAGATAATACCCAAGGTTCATGGTGGGTCCCATGGGAGATCGGGGTTTCTACGCCCTTCCGCAAGCCGCGGGCGATGTATAAGGCGCCGGCAAACAAACCGCTCCCGGAATATCTTGATAAATTGCCGCGGTTGTTAACGGCAACGTCCGTCAACCAATGGATAATCAAAAACAGACAGAGATGAAGCGCATCCAGTGTCGATATTTTGGTGTTGCCATTGCGTTTGGACTGCTCCACGAGACTGAGGATCCCCGGTGTGTGGGATCTGGGTTTTACTTCGCCAACAGACGTGGTAGGAAAATAGGAAGCGATGGCTGTATCAGGTCGAGCCAGTTCGGGACTTGTCACGAAGCGCTTGGAGCATTGGCAGCAATGGTTATCTACATTCCCACACCGATTTGCACTGAAGGTGTCGAACTACCGCCGGGACTCGGTGCCTTAGTCGAGCGACTCGCGGAAAACAACCACAGCCACTGGGCACGCCAGCGCCTCGAGGCTGGATGGTCCTATGGACCGCGGCGGGATGATGTCCGCAAGACACACCCTGACTTGGTGCCATATGGAGACCTCCCCGATGACGAGAAGGAATACGATCGCACTTCCGTTGTCGAGACGCTCAAGGTAATACTCGAGCTTGGCTACGAGATCGTACCGCGGCCCACCGACGCTTGAGATCATGACCATGTATCAGCAGGGGACGCTCAACACGATCCGCAGCCAGCCTGGATGTGAGCGTGCGGTCGTTTTCCTACACGGCTTCTCTGGCGACCGTGACGATACTTGGGATCGTCTACCAGGCCTGCTCGGCGCCGCTGTTCCGGATTGGGATATCTACACTCTCGGCTATGCGACCACGTTCAGGCCTGACCTTCTAGGCGTATGGTCCGCCGACCCTGACCTTCCCATTCTCGCCACCATGCTAACCACGCAAGCGGGCATCGACCCGCTCAAGCGTTACACGACACTTGCGTTGGTGGCGCACAGCATGGGGGGGCTCGTCGTGCAGCGCGCATTGGTTGATGACCCCGGGTTGGCTGATCGCACGGAGAAGGTAGTCCTGTTCGGGACACCAAGTGTAGGGCTCCGCAAGGCGTTCTGGACACGGTTCTGGAAACGCCAGCTAAAGAACATGGCGCTTGGCAGTGAGTTCATCACATCGCTAAGACGAGATTGGGAAGCGCGATTCGGGCCTGATCCGAGTTTTGACCTGAAGGTAGTGGCAGGCGAGCAAGATCGATTCGTTCCCCCAAACTCCAGCCTCGGCCCTTTCCCTCGTCATTTTCATGCTGTTGTCCCTGGAGATCACCTATCGATGGTGCGAGCGGCCGACACCAATTCCCCGAGCGTTAGGTTATTGATGTCGGCCTTGTCCAATGCCCCAGTGGCGGATGAAGCGACGGCTCCGTTAACACTCGCAGCGGAGATACCGGATAGTACAGTTTCGGCGCTTGTCGAAGCGGGCGGAGACGAGCTACAGGAGAAGGATATCGTTCGCGCGGCTCTTGCATGGGAGCAAAACGGCAGGCGCGACGAAGCGATGGCGTTACTGCAGCGCCACCAAGCGCTTGGGACTGATGTCCAAGGCACCTTGGCAGGTCGTATCAAGCGCATGTGGATGGAGAATGAGGACCTAAGCTTCGCACAGCACGCGCTGGACCTCTACCGTGGTGCACTCGACGTGGCCGTTAAGACCGGTAAACGGGATCAGATCTACTATCACTCCGTTAATATCGCGTTTCTCGAATTCGTCGCGTTTGATCGCGCCGACCGCGCCCAGGAGATGGCGGAGCTTGCTCTCCAGAATGCCGCTCTAGCTGAAGCGAACGTTTGGAGCGTCGCCACGCAGGCCGAGGCAAACCTGTACTTGGGCCACCGCGATCGAGCCGTCAACCTCTACCGTCGGATGCTCGATCTCCAAGCTGAGCCGTGGCAGCACGCTTCGACAGCACTCCAAGCGGGACAGATCGCTAGCAAGCTCGAGGACAGCCAACTTGCTAACGAACTCGAGGAGATCTTTACGCCCACCGTTCGGCAGGCCAACAGGATCTTCGTGAGCTACAGCCACGAAGACGAGGAATGGCAGAGTCGGCTCTGCCAGATGCTGGCGCCATTCCTCCGTGACGGTGACCTCGAACTGGAACTATGGGTAGATGACGAGAATGTTCAGCCTGGCGACAGGTGGCACGAGAACATTCAGAGTGCCCTCAAAACGGCAGGCGTTGCAGTTGTGCTCGTGAGCGCCTCCTTCCTCGCGTCCGAGTACATCATGAAGTACGAGCTACCGGAGATCATCAGCGCCGCGGCCGACGGGAAGCTCAGGCTTTTTTGGGTATACGTCTCCCATGCCGGGTATGACGCTACGGAGCTCGATGCGTTCCAGGCGGCGCACGATGTGTCGCAACCTCTATACGCGCTCGCGCGTCCTGATCAAGACGAAATTCTTTTGGCAATCGCGCGAGACATCAAGGCGGCCGCACTTGGGGCGACAGATCGCTTTAGGGAGCAGGCATTATAGTGAGCTAGTTTACCGCCCTCGCCTTGCCGTCGTTACAAATAAATAAGCGGTTTTAGTGCTGGCGGCGCGGACCGGTGCCGCAGATCATTTCCCGATCGCGCCGATACCCACCGTTCTCTTCTGGATACTTATTACCGTGGATTGGAACGTGGCTACCGATCTTCCCTGCAATGGGTTCCAGCGCAATGTCCATATACCCCGCGTGGATACACCGGATATCTGCCCCTGCGATCTCGGCCGGCTTGGCGATTAGCCAGTTCCCGCAGACCCTCGCGAGGTCTTTCGCTGCGGCTCCTTTCTACGGGACGGTTGGTGTGACTGCGACTGTCGTCCGGCAGGCAACCATCTAGCGAGAAATTCTGCCAACCTTCGGAGCGTTGCAATGCCTACGAATTTCCCGAAGCACCGCGTGTTCGTCAGCTTTCACGAACGTGATATCGCGTACAAAGAAAGGTTCGTCGCCATGATGCGGGATTACATGGTAGATGAGTCGGTCGACACTGGGGACATCATGGGTAGCAATCTGCCGCTTGACGAAGTCCGTCGTCGAATTCGCGACGATTACATTGCCGACGCCACGGTGACGGTTGTGCTGATTGGCCCCTGCACTTGGCAGCGCAAACATGTGGATTGGGAGATTAGCTCCAGCCTGAGGCGGACGCGCAACAACCCCAGGTGCGGGCTACTGGGGGTTCGCCTGCCGATCCACACGGATTTCCGGGACCCCAATCACAACCTGCGGTTGCTGCCACCTCGCTTGGCAGACAATTGCGTCGGAAACGATCCCTATGCCAGGGTTCATCGTTGGTCGGGCAGTCGGAACCAAGTGCACAGTGTACGAGGTTGGATACACCAAGCATTCGAGAGAAGAAACGGAACTGCTCCGGTCAACAATCGGCCGCAGTTCGGGCAAAACCGCCAGGGGAACTGTGCTGTGGGTTGGCGGGATTGATCTCGTCTGCACAAGTAGGCGACGGTAATGGATGGTATGGCGGCGGACGGTGAATGCTGGAACCGGGCTCGCGCTACGTATTGCGATTCATGGTGGTTAGGATCAGCAGGCGCCGGGAAATTTACGGGTCTCGTTTGTTATACACTGGCCGGGCAAGCCCTTCGCAACGTTATGAAACGTTGAAAATCGTGGTCACAAGGTATGGACTATGAAGACACTAGGCCAGAGGATCCGAGAACTGAGGCAAGAGAGGGATCTGTCTCTGCGAGAGTTGGCAACAAGGATTGAGGTGTCGTCAGCATTCATGTCCGACGTTGAATTAGGGCGCCGCAATCCCTCCGATAAGCATCTGGAAGCGGTAGCGAGGATCTTGCGAACGCCGTTGGATGACCTCAAGAAATATGACACGCGTCCGCCGCTGAGGGAGTTCCAGAGAGCAACCCTTGCCGACCCTCAATACGGTGTTGCGTTCCGACAAATGATGGACAGGAACATCAGCTCCCAGGAGCTCTTGGAATTTATCCGCGACCGGGACGAGCGAATACAGGAAGGAGGGACCGACTAGGGATGGAAACATTCAGAGCCCGGTCTGGACCTTTCCTGGATCAGTACTACTACGAAGATCGAGAGTTTGAGGCAATTGCGGCTGATGCGCTCAACAGCGTCGGGCTTTTTCCAGCGACTCCGGAACCGATACGGGTGGAGCGCTTCATTGAGAAGCGGTTTGATATAGCAGCCCAATATGAGGATCTTCCAAACGGCTTGCTAGGATTCACTAGATTTGGGTCAGAAGGCGCGGAAGAGGTAGTGGTCTCCAAAGCGCTCTCGGAGGAAGGTAGGAGGACGGCAGAGCGCCGGATCAGCAGTACCCTGGCCCATGAAGCTGGGCATATCCTGTTGCACGCCCACTTGTTCACGCTGCGGCTTCGAACTGGCGCTCGTTCGCTGATTGAAGGCGACCTCGACATCGTCAACCAGAAAGTCTTATGCCGGGACGCTGCCCCAAACGCACCCCGCTACGATGGACGTTGGTGGGAGTACCAAGCTAATCAGATGATCGGGGCACTCCTGCTGCCTCGCCCGTTGGTGATCCAAGCTCTCGATCCGCTGCTCGCTTTCCGTGGACAGTTCGGAATCGGGATACTGGAAAGGGGGAAACGAGAAGAAGCTGTTCAGAGATTGTCTGACGCGTTCGATGTTAATCCGTCGGTCGCACGGATCAAAGTGGAACAAATTTACCCGGATTCAGAGGGCAACCAGTTGACGCTGTAAGCTATTCCTGATGTGTGCGATGCTAGGGCAATCGCATTTCAACCTTTGGCTCTTGGGTGCGGCACTCCCGGCTACCGTCATGCCGGCGAAAGGCGGTATCCAGTGCCTCAAATCGGCAGTTTCGCTATCGTTGGCGTCGTTCTGCGGCCTCTGGACTCTGGCTTTTGCCAGAGTGGCGGGCCTGTAAATTCCAAATGCGATTGCCCTGTATGCGGTGCAAGCGGGCTTGCGTTAAAGCGGCTCAAGGTGTATAATGGTTTTGTGGTGCCCGATAGCGCCAACATTGGACCGTGGAGCTTCATACGATGCCAGACCAAGTTCGACACAAGACGTTCATCTCCTACCATCAGGACGACCAGGAGGAAGTGGACGAATTCATCAGGACGTTTGACCACGATCGCGACGTATTCATCGCGAGGGCAGTTGGCAGCGACGAGACCATGGAAGAGCTGATCGACAGCGATAATGACGATTATGTCATGAGCCGCATCAGGCAGAAACACTTAAGCGACTCCACGGTCACCCTGGTTTTCATCGGGCAAAATACGTGGACGCGCAAGTTCGTGGATTGGGAAATGGCTGCCAGCCTGCACCAAGGACCTGTTGTGGGGAAGCCTAATGGCCTGCTGGCGATCCTGTCGCCGAAGCTGGACGGAGCGATACTGCCCGACCGTTTCGTTGACAATTGGAAGCCCGGGTATGCCAAGTTCTATCCTTACCCTACGAATAAAACGCAGCTCACCAAGTGGATTGGTGAAGCCTTCGCAGCCCGCGAGGATGAGGACCAGCGTGGATTAATCAAAAATGGGCGGCGGAAGCTCAGGAGGAACCTCTCGCCGAGTCAGCCGGCTGACCGGACAAGTGTGAAGCCCAAGCTAGACGGTTCGTACACCGACTCCAACGCATCTACTAACGCCGCTGCCATCGCAACCAGCACCGCCGCCTCTCGCTCGGTGCCCCCCAGGCGTCCCTACCTTTACCAAGATGCGAAACGATGAACGTCGAGTGGGAAGACATCCAGTGGCTTCGAGCCCATCAACCACGGCTCGCGGTCGCGGTGGACTCGCTCATGGTCGTGGGGACGCTTGGTATCTCGGCCTATTACGACCGAGATACGGATCGACTAATTTCTGGTTTGCGCTCCGCTGTCGGTGATCATGCAACTTTCATAGCCGCTAATTTTGTCATCGATATCGAGCTCCACGAGCTGGATCAAAATGGATGGCCCAAGGTTTATGACATTGGGAAGCGGTACCAATCTATTGCTGGGCAGTACCGCATTTCCCATGCTGATCTGCATTTTTACCCAAATGGCCATGGGTGCTTGGGACTCACCTACCCATGGGATCCCCCTCTTACTTTGCGAAGCTTCGTGGCTGGGTTGGTGGAGCCTTTCTTCTACCGACTAGCTTACGTAGACGTTTACGGGTTGCCAGCCGCCCGTGCTGACCTTTGGCTGGAATATTCCCACGGGGAAGCTGGTCTACGAGAGCATCAACAAGACGTTCGAAGGGGCATGGCTGGTCAGACCGTACCGGGTTAATCTGGGGTGCATTTCCACCTGTTCTCCAATTACATGAACTGATTGAGCGAAACGGGTAGTGTCCCGTTTGCCGTGATCACCTGATGTTGAACCAGTCAATGTCCAGCATCATTTTGGCATTCAGGGCCGCCGCCCTAGTCAACGAGCTTATGGAAAGCCAGGGACGAACGTCGGCTGCTCAACCTGTAGTGCCAACTGGCCCGCCTCAATCTCCTCCTCATCGACGAGCTGGGCTTCGTGCCGCTGTCCCGCACCAGGGCGGAACTGCTATTCGAGGTCTTCAACCAGCACTACCAGCGGGGCTCCATCCTGGTCGCCACCAACCTGCCCTTCGATGAGTGGACCGAGGTCTTCGGGTCGGAACGGCTCACCAGCGCGCTGCCGGACCACCTCACCCACCACGTGTACATCTTGGAGACGAACCATGAGAGCTACCTCCTCAGAGGCAGCCGGCAGGGCATCGCCGCCGGGCCAGCGTTGGACCAGTCAGCCGCCGGTCAGCGCCCCGCAGATGCCAATGTCGGGACGTCATCAATGCGTGGGCCCCACCCCGGCCACGGCCGGGGCGAGTTCTCGACGAGCCGGGGGCACCGTGATGGTTTTCGACCGCCGGTTCCTCGACGATGGGATCGGACTCTAGGTTGACCAGTTCGCAAAACTGGTATTGGCTGATGCGATGGTTGCCAAGGCGTTTCACGGTGCGGCTGATTTTCGGCGTGGGGGTCAGAGTGACGTGGGGAGCGGGCAGGGCGCCGGGTCTGGGCGGCGCGGGCCGGCTGGGGATAATCCGGTCCTCGTGGCGTATATGGAGCCGGCCGTCGGCGTATTCGGGGACTTCCAACTGAGCACCGGCGTAGCTGTCAAGGACGGGGCAAAGGGCTTGTTGGAAAAGTCAGCCCCCTGAATTACAGGGTGGATCCGGGGAACCTCCGCCGTGGTGGTGGTATTGCTGCGTTCAATTAGCCCCGCCTATAGCGCTCTCGAATCCTACGTTGGTGGACTGGTATGCCGTGATTGGCTACGATGGTAGCCAATTGATTTGGAAACTTCGGTTAACCGTCGACTGTACGAGCATGACCCCGGAACAGAAATCCCGCGTTCAGATCGACACGCTGTTAGACAAGTCCGGGTGGACGTTGCAGGATGCCCACGCGATCAACCTGTCCGCCGCACGCGGCGTGGCGATTCGGGAATTCGGGTTGGAGCTTGGCCACGGTACCGCCGATTACCTGTTGTATGTCGACGGCAAGGCGGCCGGCGTCGTGGAGGCCAAGCCCGCCGGCCACACCCTCACTGGCGTTGAGACTCAATCGGGCAAGTACAGCGACGGTCTGCCGGACACGTTGCCCGCACACCGGAAGCCGCTGCCATTCATCTACGAGACTACCGGCTCCGAGACGCGCTTCACCAACCTGCTCGACCCGGAGCCGCGCAGCCGCGGCGTCTTCGCCTTCCACACACCCGATGCCCTGGCGGATTGGGTCGGCTCAAACACGACGAGCGGGCTGACGAGCTACGCGGGCGTGGCGGAGTCCAACGCTGGATATTCTGTGGCGCAGAACCTGCGACAAAGACTTACCCAGATGCCGCCGCTGGATGCCAAAGACCTCTGGCCGGTGCAGGAACGTGCCATCCTGAACCTGGAGGAATCGCTGGCGCTGGCGAAACCGCGAGCGTTGATCCAGATGGCCACGGGGAGCGGCAAGACCTTCACCGCCTGCAACCTGGTGTACCGCCTCATCAAGTACGCCGGGGCCAGGCGGGTATTGTTCCTGGTGGACCGCAACAACCTGGGGCGTCAGACGTTACGCGAGTTCCAGGGCTTCACCACGCCGGAGGACAACCGTAAGTTCACCGAGCTATACAACGTCCAGCTGTTGCAGTCCGGCCACATCGATCCGGTCAGCCGCGTATGCATCTCCACCATCCAGCGCGTGTATTCCATGTTGCGGGGTGAATATCTCGAACCGGAGAAGGAGGAACTTTCCGGATTTGACATCTCCCAGGTCAACCCGCAGCCAGGCGCGGTGGAATACAACCCCGACATCCCTATCGACACCTTCGACTTCATCATCACCGACGAATGCCACCGCTCCATCTACAACCTGTGGCGGCAGGTGCTGGAGTACTTCGACGCCTTCCTGATTGGCCTGACGGCGACGCCATCGGCGCAGACATTCGGGTTCTTCCAGCAGAACCTGGTGATGGAGTACACCCACGAGCAGGCAGTGGCCGATGGCGTCAACGTGGATTCCGACATCTATCGCATCCGCACGCAGATCACCGAAGAGGGGTCCAGCGTCGAGGCTGGTCAGCATATTGACCGGCGCAACCGCAAGGCCAAGAAAACGCGGTGGGCAGAAGAGCTGGACGAGGATCTGGCCTATAGTCCGAACCAGCTCGACCGCGACGTGGTGGCCGAGGACCAGATCCGCACCGTCATCCGCACGTTCCGGGACCGGCTGTTCACCGAGATCCTTCCCGGCCGCAAAGAGGTTCCCAAGACCATCATCTTCGCCAAGGACGACAGCCACGCCGACGACATCGTGGACATCGTGCGCACGGAGTTCGGCAAGGGCAACGACTTCTGTCAGAAGATCACCTACCGCACCACGGGCGTGCCGCCGGAGCAGCTGATCGCCGCGTTCCGCAACAGCTACCATCCCCGCGTCGTGGTGACGGTGGACATGATCGCCACGGGCACCGACATCAAGCCGGTCGAGATCGTGTTCTTCATGCGCAACGTGCAGAGCCGCAGTTTCTTCGAGCAGATGAAGGGCCGCGGCGTCCGCGTGATCTCGCCCACCGAGTTCAACGCGGTTACGCCCGACGCACCCGCCAAGGACCGCTTCGTCATCGTGGACGCCGTGGGCGTCACCGAGTCCGAGATGTCCGACTCCTATTCGCTGGAGCGGGAACCGACGCTATCCTTCGGCCGGCTGCTGGACCTCATCGCCATGGGCAGCCGTGAGCCGGACCATCTCTCCTCGCTGGCGAGCCGGCTGGCGCGTCTGTCTCACAAGATCTCGCCGGCCGAGCGCGAGTCCGTCGAGGCCGCCGCCGGCGGGACACCGCTGCAAACCCTCATCACCAACCTGGTGCGGGCCACCGACCCCGACGCGGCCATTGCAGCGGCCAGGGATGCCACCGGCCTGGACGACCCGCCGCCCCAAGCCGTCGCCGCGGCCGAGCGGCAATTGCGGGACGCTGCCGCCCTGCCGTTCGCGTCCAACCCCGACCTGCGCCAGCGGTTGGAGACCATCCACCAGTCCCACGAGCAGACCATCGACACCGTGAGCAAGGACGTGGTGCTGGAGGCCGGGTTCACCGAGGACGCCGCCCGGGACGAAGTGCAGTCCTTCCAGCAGTTCATCGAGGAACACCGGGACGAGATCACCGCGTTGCAGGCGCTGTACCAGCGGCCCTACCGGCAGCGGTTGCGCCTGGACGACATCCGCGCGCTGGCCAACGCCATGCAGGCGCCGCCCCGGTCGTGGACCACCGAGCGGCTCTGGCAGGCCTACCAGCGGCTGGACGAGTCCAGGGTGCGCGGCTCCGGCCAGCGGCAACTGGCGGACATCGTCGCGCTGGTGCGGTTCGCCATCGGCGACGCCGAGGAGCTGGCCCCCTTCGCCGACCACGTCAACCGGCGGTTCGAAGGCTGGCTGGCCGTGCAGGAAACGTCCGGCCGCGAGTTCACCGCCGAGCAACGCTGGTGGCTGGAGGCCATCCGCGACCGCATCGCCGGCAACGTCAGCGCGGAGATGGGAGACCTGCAGAACCCGCCGCTGGACCAGCGGGGCGGCCTGATCGCAGCCTACAACGCTTTCGGCGACCAGTTGCTGGCCATCATCGACGAGCTGAACCTGGAACTGGTGAAGTAAGGGACCGGCCTTGACCCTCTGATGGGTTGCCCGCAGAATGTAATCAGGACGATTTGGAGAAAGCCTGATGGTTACCACAAAAGAACAATTCTCGGGGCAGGCTCCCCCCGAG
>DAOUHZ010000016.1:0-17499 GCA_034428455.1 Dehalococcoidia bacterium | reverse complement strand
TCACCACAGCTACGTCATACGATTCCGTGCTCGCCCGGCTCGCCAGGTCAAAACGGAGCAATGACGCACTACGGCGCGGTATCCGCTTTAGACGGTTTGCTTGAAGCGGAAGTCCCCCTCACCGTCCTGGGTTATGGTGGTGGGTCCGAGCAAGTCACTTTCCTCGTCGACACCGGCGCTACCGGAGAATGACGTTGCCCCAGGCCACCGCAGCCACAAAGCAGACCCCGGCCTCCGATACTTTATAATAGCAGAGAGCCCGTTTCGGAAACGCGCAACTTTGCATCCAACCGGCATGTCTTCATGACCACCATAACCACATTCGAAGACATCCTCGCCGTCCTCGAGCAGAACCCCCAGCTTCGCACGGCGCTGCGGAACTATATCCTCGACGAAGAGCTGAAACAGTTGCCGGCCATCGTCAGGCGAAACCAGGAACTGCTCGAGCAATTCATCCAGCAGCAGGCCGAGATAACGGCAAAGCTCCAGGCCGGCATCGATCAGCTCAACGCTGCCCTGAACCGGTTCATGGAGAGCACCAACGCCATGTTGGCGGCCCACGCCGAACGGATGGATCGCCTGGAAGCGGACGTATCGGAGCTGAAGACGGATGTCGGTTGGCTCAAGGGCCACATCACACCTGCCATCGCGCGGCGCATGATAGGGAAAATCGCCGACGTTGCCCAGTGCCGCCGGCCCCGCTGGTTGGAAGAGCACGAAATCATCGACATTGCAGATGACGCAGACACCAACGACGTGCCCCACAACGAGCTGGAAAGTTTCCGCGCCATTGACTTGGTTATGCGCGGAATAGACAAAACCAGCCCTGCCGGACAACAGCAGTACATCGTAATTGAATGCTCTGCTACCGTCGCCTCCAACGACGTTGCCCGGGCCAAGCGCAACGCGACCTATATGACGCAATTCACTGGCCTTCCGTCCAAAGCCGTAGTCATTGGCACGGAGATACCGCCCAGCATCGCCGACCTGGCCGAGCGCGAGTCAGTGTTCTGCGTCACCCTTACCGACAAGGCCGCCCGCCCCAGGTAGCGGTCTGCGGCGAATCGATGCCCGCCCGCTCACCGGTCAACACAGGAGCCCAAACGTACCAATGCCCAGCAAGAAAATCGTTCTCGCCTACTCCGGCGGCCTCGATACCTCCGTCGCCGTGCCCTGGCTCAAGGAGAACTACGACGCCGAAGTCATCACCTGCACCATCGACCTGGGCATGGTGGACCTGGAAACCATCCGCCAGCGCGCCTACGCTGTGGGCGCATCCCAGGCTGTCACCGTCGATGGACGGGACACGCTGGTCGAAGAGTTCCTCTGGCCGGCCCTCCGAGCCGGCGCCATCTACGAGGGCCAGTATCCCCTGGCCACCGCGCTGGGCCGCCCACTCATCGCTCGATACCTGGCCGAAGTGGCCCGGGAGCACGACGCCGATGCCGTGGCCCACGGCTGCACCGGCAAGGGCAACGACCAGGTCCGCATCGAGGTCGGCGTCTCCGCCCTCGCCCCCGGCGTCGAGCTCATCGCCCCCATACGCGAGTGGGGCATGAACCGCGAGGACGAGGTGCTCTACGCCCGTGACCGCAACCTGCCCATCGCGCCCTCCAACAACAAGTACAGCACCGACGAGAACCTCTGGGGCCGCAGCGCCGAGGCCGGCGAGCTTGAAGACCCCTGGGTCGAGCCGCCCGAGGACGCCTACGAGTGGACCGTCAGTCCCGCCGCCGCGCCCGACGAGCCGGCCTACGTCGAGATCCGCTTCGAGGAGGGCATTCCCACCGCCGTCGATGGCGAGACCATGGCCGGCGTCGCCATGATCAGCCACCTGAACACCCTGGCCGGCGCCCACGGCATCGGCCGCATCGATCACGTGGAGAACCGGCTGGTGGGCATCAAGAGCCGCGAGGTCTACGAGTCACCCGCCGCCGTCCTGCTGCACGACGCCCACCGCGCCCTGGAGACCATGACCCTCTCCCGCGAGCAGAGCCGCTTCAAGGAGCGCATCGCCCAGGAATACTCCGAGCTGGTCTACAACGGCCTGTGGTACACCGCCCACCGCCGCGACCTGGACGCTTACGTGGACAGCACCCAGCGCCACGTCACCGGCGACGTGCGCGTCCGCCTGCACAAGGGCTCCTGCGTGGTCGTGGGCCGCACCGCCGACCGCCCCCTATACAACTACGGCCTGGCCACCTACGACCGCGCCGACGAGTTCGACCACACCGCGGCCAAGGGCTTCATCGACATCTACGGCCTGCCCGTCCGCACCCAGCGCCGCCAGCAGGGAGATTAGGGAATAACGGTATTTCCGTCATTCCCTATATTTTCCGTCATTCCGGCGAAAGCCGGAATCCAGAGGCTGCTGGGTATTAGATCCCTCGGCTGTAGCCGTAGATTACGGTACTTTACCCCCGCTTTCGCGGGAATGAAGCGAAAATGTCAGCACGGATTAGATGCCCATGCATACCCAGATTCCGGCGAGGAAATGTCAAAATCGGGATTTTCAAGATCAGGGGATTACCAGGATTGGAACCTTACTGTGCTTGCAGCGCTCCCAATCCTGACAAATCATAAAATCCCGTAAATCCTGCTTCTGACGATTTACTATGGGCTAATGTTCCCGCTACTCCAACCCAACCCGCCGCAGCGTGTACGCCTCCCCCGCCATGATCTCCGGAATCCTCGGCGGCAGGCCACGAAAATCATCCGTCGCCGCCGAGATCAGCCGGCCGGTTAGCGCCCCGCTGTCATCCGACGCCAGCCACACCGCCAACTCCGCGCACTCGTCGATGGACGCGCCGCCGCCGGAGGTCACCCGCAGCCCCAGCTGATGGATGAAATCCGCGCCGGCCTCCTCGGCCTGCACAGTCATCCGGTCCCACATGCTGGTATGCACCGAACCCGGACCCAGGGCGTTCACCGTGATTCCCTGGCCGTCCAGCTCCTGGGCCAGCACCTCGGTCAGGCGCACCACCGCCGCCTTGCTGGAGCAATAGGCCGACATGTTGCTCCACGCATTGGTCGCGCCCGCCCCAGACAGGTTGATGATCTTGCCGCCGCCCTGTTCCAGCATCACGGGTATGACGGCCCGGCACACCAGGAAAGTCCCCGTGACGTTGACGGTTATGGTATTCACCCAGTCGGCGATGTCATTCCCCTGCAGCGGACCCACCGGCCCGGAGATCCCCGCGTTGTTCACCAGCACGTCAATCCGCCCGAACCGATCCACGACAGTGCGGGCCAATCGCTCGGTATCATCCTGGCTGGTCACGTCGGTAGGGACGGCAATAGCCTCAACGCCCAGAGCGGTTATCTCCCCGACTGCTTCCTCCAGCTCCGACTCGCTCCGCGCGGCCAGCCCGAGCATCGCGCCCTCCCGCGCGTAGGCCAGCGCAATCGCCCGCCCGATGCCGCGCCCCGCGCCCGTAATAACCGCAACCCGATCATCTAGTTTCATCTCATAACCTCGCCCAGAGTGCCGCTCAGGCCCACATGCGTGCCCAAGGTGTCATTGCGAGCGCAGCGCGGCAATCTCGTCGCCGCCAATCGAGGCCTCGGAAATCACACCTTGCGCGAGCAGCATGAAGATCAACTAGCGGATAGGTAATTCCCGTATACGCACTCTTTCGTCTTCTACGGTCACAATGGCCCCTGCCAAGATAGGTTCTTCCAACGCGGGAAGCACGGTTTCAAGGATACGATTCACGATTTCTAAGCGCGAGTCAGACAGCCGCAAAGTGATAATCGACGGGCGTGTCGCTCGTGCCAGGGCAATCATCGTCGCAAAACCCAGGTCCTGCGTCAGAACAGCTCGTTCGTCAGTCATCGCACGCATAGCGATTTCACTGTCAGGAGCGTTGTCGGGCAGGACTGAGTTGGACCGTACCACGTCATGGCCAAGGTCATTTAGATGTTGAACAGTGATCGGCGAGATATGCACGTCAGCAAAAATGCGCATCAGTCAATGCTGATCAGACGGTCGCTCGCCAGCCACGCTCCGTAGGATGCGCATTGGAATACATCGTCCGGCGTCAATTCGGGATAAGCGTGGACGATATCCTTCGCGTCGTAGCCGTTGCTCATCAATTTGAGAACGAACTCCACGGTGATACGCGTGCCGCACACCCTGGCTTTGCCGAAGCACACCGCCGGGTCGATTGTGATCCGATCAAAGGGTTTATCTTGGTGTTGCATTGCTAACCTCAAACCGCCGGCGTGATATCCGTCTGATCGAAATCGTTGCCATTGAACGGCCACCATTATCGGGGCAGCCCGTTCTCGTCGTAAAGCTCGTCTTGCCAGACCTTGGAAGGCGGGTTGTCGTCATCGTATGGATGCTGTTCACGATATGCGACGCCGAAATCAACGTAGTGTTGCATTCGTTCCGCCCTTTCCGCCTTTGTGAGGTTCTCCCGTGATGCGGGCAACCCGTCCGCGCCGTAGAGTTCTTCCTGCCAAACTCGGGACTCCGGATTGGCCGGGTCGTAAGGATGCTCCTTGCGATATTGGCGCGCGTGCTCACGGATGGTCGCCCACCGCGCCTTCGCCTTGGCCCGCTCCTCTTCGGTCAGCGGGGGTGGCGGAAGGACGTCGATCAGGGTCCGCAGGGCCTTCAACAACGCCTGGTTGCGGGCCTGCGGGCCTTTGTAGCCCAATCGCCTGGCGACCTCGATGGCGTACTCTTCAATGAGGGCTTCCGGCTCGGTTGTCGTAGGCAGAAAAGCCATGATGGACCCGTCCTTGATGATAGGGATGTCCTATGCACACACCGGCGGCATCCCCCGCAGGAACGCCGCCGGCGTCTACCCTAACCCCGTGGAAGCCTACACGTTCCCCAGCGCCTCGCTCAGCCGGTTCACGCCCTCGTCGATCTCGTCCTCCGTGATGTTCAGCGCCGGCATGATCCGCACCGCGTTGGGGCGCACCCCGTTCAGCAGCACGCCGGATGCCTCGGCTGCATCCATCACCGCCGGCATGATGTCGCTGTCGAACTGCACCGCCGCCAGCAGGCCCTTGCAGCGGATCTCCTCGACGAAGCCGTACCGCGCCTTCAGCCCGTTGAGCCTGTCATTCAGCACGACCTCCATGCGCTTCACGTTGCCCAGCACGTCGTTGTCCAGCAGATAGCGCGTGCCGGCCGCCGCCGCCGCCGTGGTCAGCGCGTTGCCGCCGAAGGTGCTGCCGTGGTCGCCGTAGGTCAATGCCATGGCAGACTCCTTGGACAGGAACGCGCCGATGGGCACGCCGTAGCCCAGCCCCTTGGCCAGGATCATCACGTCGGGCTCAACGTCGTACTCCTGGTGCCCGAACAGGCTGCCCAGGCGACCCATGCCCGTCTGCACCTCGTCCAGGATCAGCAGGATGTTGTTCTGGTCGCACCAGGCCCGCAGCCGCTGGAAGTAGTCGTCGTCGGGGATGTTCACCCCGCCCTCGCCCTGCACCGGCTCGACCATCACGGCGACGGTGTTGTCGGTGGTGGCGTTCATCACCGCTTCCACGTCGTTGAAGTCAACGTAGGTGAACCCCTCGGGGATGGGCTCGAAGAGCTCGTGGTAGTGCGGCTGGCCGGTGGCGGCCACGGCGTTCATCGTCCGCCCGTGGAAGGAGTTGAACGCGGTGATGACCTCGAAGGCTCCGTTCTTGTGCAGCTTGCCGTAGCGGCGGGCCAGCTTCAGCGCGCCCTCCACCGCCTCGGCGCCGCTGTTGCAGAAGAACACCCGGTCCATGCACGAGTTGTCGATGAGCATGGCGGCGATGTCCAGTTGCGGCAGGGTGTAGAACTGGTTGGAGGTCTGGATCAGCGTCGCCGCCTGCTGGGCGATGGCGTCCACCACCACTGGTGGGCAGTGCCCCAGGTTGTCCACGGCCCAGCCGGCCACGAAGTCGATGTACTCCTTGCCGTCGGCGTCCCACACTCGAGAGCCCTCGCCCCGCACGATGACCACCGGCCGCCGGCGCACGGTCTGGGCATAGTACTTCTGCTCGATGGCAATGTATTCAGCGTTGCTGGGCATGACAAATTCGCTCCCTCTGAGTGTGTCGGTAAACGCCGCCAGTCCTCGCGGCGCACGGCCCATTATACCCCGCCGGCCGCGCGCGTTGGGCGCGACCATATCCATGCTAGACTGAAACCGTCGCCCGATACCGCGTCCCCGGATACCCCTTTCCCAGGAGACTCGCCATGAGCAAAACGGTAAACGCCAGGTTCGCCAACGGGGTCTTCACGCCAATCGAACCCGTCGCCTTCCCGGAAGGCGCCATCGTCGTGCTCAACATCGAAGCGGACCCCACCGAGCAACCGCAAATCGCCAGTCCCGCCGAGCCATTCGTGCCCCACCACGGCAAGTTCCTGCCCGGTATGGAAGACCCCCAGAAGATCAAGCAACTCCTCGCTGACCAGGACCTGGAACACTACTCCAGATCTTCACAACAGGGCGGCTCCGTTTGATCGTTCCAGACCTCAACCTGCTGTTATATGCCTACAACCAGGGCTCCACACGTCACTCCGCTGCCCGCCACTGGTGGGCAAACCTATTGCAGGGAGATGAAACCGTCGGCATACCCTGGGTGGTAGCCACTGGTTTCATAAGATTGATGTCCAGCCCCGCACTCTTGGAACCCCCATTATCACCCTCGGCCGCCGCCGACTACGTCCACCACTGGTTGAGACACGATCACATCTCGCCGCTCAACCCAACCGATAACCACCTGGTGATATTATCCCGATACCCGCAAATACCTGGCAGCGGGCCCAACATCGTCACCGACGCGCACATCGCCGCCCTGGCATTCGAACACGATGCAACGGTCCACACCGCCGATTTTGATTTCAGCAGATTCCCCGGCCTGATCTGGACCAACCCGCTGCCGGCGCTTTGATCGCTCGCGCATCGGCAAAAAGGCGAACCGCTACAACACCGGCGGAAACTCGGCCGGGTATTCAACGAAGGTCACCCGCGGGCTGGCCTCGCCCGGTGGTTCCTCCTGCTCTCCCACCACGTAGGGCAACGCCTCAATTTCTATGGCGCGACTGAATATTTCGGCGCGGCGGGCCGCCCGCACCCGGTCGGTTTCCTGGACCGTGATCGAGATCTCGACGACGGCGTAGATGGTTTCCCTTTCAGGGTCTTCCAGGCGCAGGATGCAGTCGGCGTCTTCCAGATCGTCGGCTTCATCGCGGGTTATCCGTCCGCTCCGGATGGCCGGGATCAGGATTTCGGCGTCAAAGGTCGGCGACGGCGGTCTGCCGGAGTGGAGTACCGTGCCCATTTCCATGCGATGCATCCGTCGGATCAGTCGCCGCGAACGTTCTATGGCCCATGCCTGGTATTCATTGCCACTGAGCCTGCCAATTTGGCCGGACACCTGGGCCAGCCCAGTTCGGAGGTCGGCCACGTATTGTTCGATCCGAGCCTGTCCATCCTTCAATCCAGCCACATCCTCTTTCAGAACCCCCACGTCCTGCTCCACCTGGGTGAAGCGGGCAGGGAGCTTCAACAGCTCCTCGGTGAGTATCTCCCGGCGCAGTTCCTCGCGCAGACCGTCACTGCCCCGGATGAGCCGGAGCACCCATTGGCGCAGTTCCTCCTGCAAATCAGGACTCTGCTCCACGGCGTTCATCATATCCCGCAGGCTGCTGGCGCTGGGCTGCGTCATCATCGTCACCTGCCCACCATTATACGGGATGCGCGCCGCCCCTCCGGTCATCGGTTCCGCCGCGACCCATGCTAGACTGAAACCGTCGCCCGATACCGCGTCCCCGGATGCCCCCTTCCCAGGAGACTCGCCATGAGTAAAACGGTAAACGCCAGGTTCGCCAACGGCGTATTCACGCCACTCGAACCCGTCGCCTTCCCGGAAGGCGCAATCGTCGCGCTCAGCATCGAAGCGGAACCCACCGAGCCGGTCGTGCCCCACGACGGCAAATTCCTGCCCGGCACGGAAGACCCCCAGAAGACCAGGCAACTCCCCAACGCAGAACCACCGCCCGGCGAACCCGCGCTACGCAATACGGGGCAATCCATTCTGGAAATGTTCGACGAAATCCACCGGTCAATGCCGGAAGGCGCGCTGGACGCGCTCCCAACAGATTTGTCAGTGAACCTGAAGCATTATCTGTACGGCTGGCCCAAGGAAACGGAAGAGTGAACGAAGTATATGCTGACTCCGGCTATTGGATAGCCATGCTGAACCGTCATGACCAATGGAACTTGGCCGCAGTTCGTGCCACCCAGCAGACGCGGGGCCGCAAGATTGTAACCAGCGAAATGGTGATCGTTGAATTTTTGAACGGCGTCGCTCGATACGGCGCACCATCTCGCAGCCAAGCCGTTATCACGGCACGAGGTCTGTATAGCAACCCGAACATAGAGGTTGTCAAACAGTCCAGCACACAGTTGGCCGCAGCCGTGCAACGCTACGCCGACCGTCTGGATCAACGCTGGAGCGTCACCGACTATGCCAGCTTTCTGATAATGGAGGATCGGGGCATCACCGATGCTCTCGCTCACGACCGCGACTTTGTGCAGGCCGGCTTCCGGGCGCTTCTACGCGAAGCCTGATTAGGTTGTGTTCGCGTTTTGAAACCCCATACCGTCATTCCGGCCTTGAGCCGGAATCCAGTGGGTTCGACCCTCATGACTACCCAGTTTGCGGCGGAAAACGTCAGAATCAGGATTTCCAGGATTATCGGATTTTCAGGATGCCGCCGCCAACGCGCTAACCAACTAATCCTGCTAATCCTGAAATCCGGCAAATCCTGATTCTGACGGCCATCTCACCATGCCCTCCTACCCCCACATCGAGCGTTACCACGCCGACCTCCGGCGCTTCCCCGACTTCGGCGGCTCCGGCAACGGTTGGCCGGATTGATCCAGATTTCGTGCGCTCCGCCAGCCTGACGGTGAAAGGAGCATCCCAATCTTCTCAGTTTCCCGCTCAGTTCCCGGTAGGTCATACCGCTATGGAGATGCGTCCCTTGCCGGTTTGGGACCGGACTATCCCCTCGGGCAAAGGCTTGCCCCGCTCCTTGTAGGACAGAATGAATTGCTCGGCCACAGTAGCGAGTTCAGACAGGGCGCTGCTGGCAGTCTCTCCCCATGCCCTGCACCCGGGTAGCTCAGGTGTCTCCGCCATGTAAAGCCACCCTTGGTCTGCACAGGGTTCGTGCATGATGCAATCCAACTGGTACAGTTCCATTTCAAACTCCCGCGAAGGAACGGTTCCAATCCTGATAATCCCTAAATCTTGAAAATCCTGATTCTGACAGATCCACCTCGGTAAACCGGCATTCGTTGACGATGCCATAGTGCATCAGCGATTTTCCTCTGTCTTGCGAAGGCGGCGAGGGCTGCGCAGCCGCCCGACGTATGACTTGTGGCGGTGGATGTGGTGCATAACGGCGTCCGGTTGACGCTCCTGTAGCAGGCGCATCGTAGTTGCCTGATTCTCACCGATTTCAAAGTCGCCGCTGAGAATGTCAATCATCACGTGCTTGTCCGCATCCTCATCAGAAATCAGGCTTCGGATCTTGGCCTCGTAAATCACGTGGGCGCGCCGTTCCTGCTCGGCGTAGGGAATTTCGATGCCCGGGATTTTGCTGTCGGTCGACATGGCTGCCTCCAGCGCGCGGATCTAATGGTTCTGCGGTCATAGTGTACTATGCGTATCGTCTGCTGACCCTCTTGCCTACCCAGTTTGCGGCGGGGAAACGTCAGAATCAGGATTGCCAGGAATATCGGATTTTCAGGATGCCGTCGCCAACGCGCTAACCAACTAGTCCTGTTAATCCCGAAATCCGGTGAATCCTGATTCTGACGAACTCCCGAAACCGCGCACCCGTGAACATCTACGCAATCCTGAAAATCCCTAAATCCGGCAAATCCTGCTTCTGACAATCACGCCACCATGCCCTCCTACCCCCACATCGACCGCTACCACGCCGACCTCCAGCGCTTCCGGGAGTTCGGCGGCTCCGACAACGAGCAGAGCATCCGCCGCGCCTTTGCCGTCTGCCTCGACTCCTACTGCCGCGACCACCGCGAGAAGCTCGCCCTCGTCGACGAACTCGACGCTGGCCCCGGCTCTGGCTCCCGCAACCGGCCCGACGGCACCGTCAAGGACTCCCTCCGCATGGCCCGCGGCTACTGGGAGGCCAAGGATACCCGCGACGACCTCGACGCCGAAATCCAGGCCAAGTTCAACCGCGGCTACCCCCGCGACAACATCCTCTTCGAGGACTCCCAAACCGCCGTCCTCATCCAGAACGGCAGCGAGGCCATGCGCGTCGACATGGCCCGACCGGGCGAGCTCCACCGCCTCATCCGCCGCTTCCTCGACTACGAGCTGCCCGAGATCGAGGAGTTCCGCCAGGCCCGCCAGCAGTTCAAGGCCGACCTCCCCGCCGTCCTCGATAGCCTCCGCGAGGCCGTGGCCGACGCCGAGGCCGGCAACGCCGACTACCAGGACGCCGCCGCCCTCTTCCTCAACCTCTGCCGCCAGACCATCAGCCCCGACGTCTCCGATGCCGACGTCCGCGAGATGCTGCTCCAGCACATCCTCACCCGCGACATCTTCCTGCGCGTCTTCGCCGAGGACCAGTTCCACCGCGAGAACAACGTCGCCCGCCAGCTGGACGCTCTCGAAAGCACCTTCTTCACCGGCGACGCCCGCCGTGAGGCCATCGACCGCCTCCGCCTCTACTACGGCGCCATCGGCCGCGCCGCCGACGAGATCGCCGACTACGCCGAGAAGCAGCAGTTCCTCAAGGCCATCTACGAGGACTTCTACCAGGCCTACAACCCCGCCGCCGCCGACCGCCTGGGCGTGGTCTATACCCCCAACGAGGTGGTGGACTTCATCATCCGCGGCACGGACCACCTGCTCCAGAAGCACTTCGGGCGCACGCTGGCCGATGACAACGTGCAGATACTCGACCCCGCCACCGGCACCGGCACCTTCATCACCGGCCTCATCAACCACCTGCCGGCCGACCGCCTGGAGTACAAGTACCGCAACGAGATCCACGCCAACGAGGTGGCGATACTCCCCTACTACATCGCCAACCTCAACATCGAGTACACCTACAAGGAGCGCACCGGCCGCTACCTGGAGTTCCCCAACCTGTGCTTCGTCGACACCCTGGACAACATGGACTGGCAGGGCGCCAGCGGCGGCGCGGTCACCCGCCAGGGCGCCTTCAACCTCGGCGGCGTCTCCGAGGAGAACTGGATCCGCGTCCAGGAGCAGAACGAAAAGGCGATCTCCGTCATCATCGGCAACCCGCCCTACAACGCGCATCAAGGGAGTTTCAACGAATTCAACCCGAACCGAGCTTACCCTGCGATAGACCAACGTATACGAGAAACATATTCCCGCGCCGGCACTGCTCAGAACCGTAATCAGCAGTACGACATGTACAAAAGGTTTATCCGCTGGGCTTCAGACCGGTTGGCAGACGATGGAATCATCGGTTTCGTCACTAATAGGGCATATCTGGATACGCGGCAAGACGACGGCTTCCGTAACATAGCCGAGCAGGAATTTTCGGATATTTACATTCTTGACTTGGGTTCGGATGTTCGGCGCAATCCGAAGATCTCGGGCACAACACACAACGTATTTGGCATACAAACTGGCGTCTCAATCGGTTTTTTCGTGCGCGATAAGGCGAGAATGGGGGAGTGCAAAGTCCACTATGCTAAACGTGATGACGCCGAACTAGCGGTTGAAAAATTGGCCTATTTAGGGGCGACCAGGCTCGGCGACGTTGATATGGATACCATCTCACCAGACGCAAAACACAACTGGCTCAACCAATCCAACACTGGATTCGAAAAGCTTATTGCGCTCTCTGGGAAACAGTCTGTCGGTTCCAGATCCGACGATGACCAATCCAGAGTGTTCGACCTTTATTCCAATGGCATTTCTACACAGCGAGACGAATGGGTGTTTGACTTTAACGCAAATGGTCTCGCCTCGAAAATTAGGTTCTTTGTGGATGTTTACGAAAGTAAGCGCAAGGACCTTTCCGATAGGGAATTTGACGACTCCGAATTGGGAACAACGATAAAGTGGGACTACGACCTACGGAATTTGCTCAAACGCAATATCGCCGTGACCTATTCACAAGCAGCCGTTGTGGAGTCACTATACCGACCGTTTACCAAGAAACAGCTCTACTTTTCGCGAGAGCTCAATTCCCGGCAATATCAATTACCGAGAATATTCCCTGCCGGCTTGCCAGCGCAGAATGAAGTGATCTGCTTTAAAGGACCTACAGCGGAGTATTTTTCCGTGATTGCTTCCGACAGTGTTCCGGAGTGCAAAGTCGCTGGCACGAACAACGGTCGTACTTTCTGCCTCCCCCTCTACCGCTACACCCCCGACGGCCAGCGGGTCAGCAACATCACCCAGTGGGGCCTGCGCCAGTTTCAGGAGCATTACGGCGACGACGGCATCACCGCCGAGGACGTCTTCGCCTACGTGTACGCCATGCTCCACGACCCGGCGTACCGGCAGCGGTTCGAGATCGACCTGCGGCGGGAGTTTCCCCGGGTCTATTTCCAGCAGGATTTCGCCTGGTGGGCCGGCAAGGGCCGGGAACTGCTGGACTTGCATCTGGGATTTGAGACGGCGGAACCGTACCCGCTGGAGCGGGTGGAGATTCACCGGGATACACAGGATTCACGGGATGGACAGGATAGGGTTAATCCAAAGGTGATACTGCGGGCGGATAAGGAGCGGGGCATCATCCGGCTGGACGAGCAAACCACGCTGTCCGGCGTCCCCCATGAGGCGTGGTGGTACGAACTGGGCAGCCGCTCCGCCCTGGAATGGGTCCTCGACCAGTACAAGGAGCGCAAGCCCCGCGACCCCACCATCCGCGAACGCTTCAACACCTACCGCTTCGCCGACCACAAGGAGCGGGTCATCGACCTCCTCCGCCGCGTCTGCACCGTCAGCGTGAAGACGTATCGGATTACGGATTACGAGTTGGATAGATGGACGGAGATCGACCCGGACGAGGGGTTGGAGTTGCGGCCTGAGTTTTTGGCTGAGATGCTGCAAGACGAACGTAGAGACAGAGCGGCCGGCCGCGCCAGGATGCCCGATGAGGATTTCGCCAGTCTGGAGGAAACCGTCAAGAGGTATGGCCTCTACCCATTTTCGTAAATCGTCAGAATCAGGATTTGCGGGATTTTATGATTTGGCAGGATTTGGAGAGCTCCATCATGGAACGGTTTCAATCCTGGTAATCCTCAAATCTTGAAAATCCTGCTTCTGACGAATAACCATTCGACGGGTCCAGCACCGCAGCGAGGCGTACCGGTGACGGCAAGTGCTGGCGCAAAGGCGCCGCTTTCACTGGAGAGGAGATTATGCAGGGCATGGATTTCGACCGGGTTGTGCCCGGTGAGTTTGGGCAGCGGCCCGGGCAATTCCTTTGGGAAGATTGCCACCTGATACTGTTCGACGACCGGGACAAGAACGAATGGGAGACCATGGCGCTGGAATCCTTCAACTCCTGCTATGGCGAATCCGATGATGACCCTGAATACCAGGCATGGTTAACCTCGTTGCCCGACATTCGAGAGCAGAGAGACTGACCATGGTTGGAGATATCGTCATGATACGCACGGGCGCCAACTGAAGAAATCGTCATAATCAGGATTTACGGGATTTTATGATTTAGCAGGATTAGGCGATATCCATGGCGAAACGGTTCCAATCCTGATAATCCGTGAATCTTGAAAATCCTGATTCAGACAATCCCGCAGGGATCGAACAAAATGGTCAATGACGATCTCACCTACCGGGTAATCGGATGCGCCATGAAAGTGCACCGCACCCTTGGCGGCGGTTTCCAGGAGGTAATTTACCAGCGCGCCTTGGCCATCGAGATGGCCCGCGCCGGTATCGACTTCGGCCGGGAGGTCGAACAGCCCGTCTATTACGAGGGAGTGGAGATCGGTTCCAGGAGAGCTGACTTCATCGTGGGCAATCGCGTCGTAGTGGAACTGAAAGCCCTGACCGCACTGGAAGCCGTCCACCTGGCGCAGGTGAAAAACTACGTGGCCGCCTACGGCTTCAAATTGGGCCTCCTCCTGAACTTCGGCGGACCGAGTCTGGAATACCGCCGCATTTTCGGTAACTAACGACGGCGGTGTTCGTCAGAATCAGGATTTTCAAGATTCAGGGATTATCAGGATTGAACCCTTCTGCGATGAAGAACCCCCAATCCTGCAAATCCTCTAATCCTGCAAATCCTGATTCTGACAACCCAAAGTTGCATCCCCCACTGCCACCGCCCTATAATCGCCAGTTGGCGGTCTCGGAGGGGCCATCCATTGCATCGGGCCGCCGGAGGCTGTTCCTTGACCTACCTTGACCTGCATTGCCACTCCGTCGCGTCCGACGACTCCCGCGCCACCGTCGAACAGTATCTCAAGTTCATCCAGGTGCACCGCAAGAAGGGCTACACCATCGACGGCATCGTCCTCACCGAGCACCGCAAGTTCGACTTCGATATCGACTACTCCCAGCTCGCCGATCAGTATGGCGTCCTGGTGCTCAAGGGCGCCGAGCTCGATACCTGCTTCGGCCACATGCTGGTCTACAACATCACCCCCGGCCTCGGGAAGGACATCGACTTCGGCGACGTCAAGATGGATGGCCGCGAGCTCATCAAGGCCGCGCGCCACCACGGCGGCTTTGTCGTCCCCGCCCACCCGGGCCGCTTCGGCATCGGGCTGGTGGAGTACATGGAGCAGGGCGTGGTCTTCGAGGACGTGACCATTGTCGAGCGGGTCAACGCCGGCAGCAAGCCCGAGGAGAACCAGCGCGCTGAGGAACTCTGCCAGCGAACCGGCTACCTGGGCACCGCCGGCAGCGACGCCCACCTGGCCAGCCACATCGGCCGCGCCGTCACCGAATTCAAGGCCAACATCCGCACCGAGCCCGAGTTGGTCGACGCCCTCCTCTCCGGCGAGTTCCGCCCCGTCTACATCCAGGAAACCGCCGCCGCCCCCGTCGCCTGACCGATCCGTCCGCCCCGTCGTTCCCGTTCACCCCAGTCATTCCCGCTTCACCTCGTCATTCCTGCGAAAGCAGGAATCCAGGAATCCTTGCATCCAAAAATCCCGTCCATCCTGTACATCCATGCAAAGAAAACACCTGGAACAGAACGTTACCTAGGGAGCACCCATCAGGAGCGCCAAACATGCCCACCCAGATCGACTACGAATACGACCACTCCCTCTACGGCGTGGAGCACGAGTCCGGCCCCTTCGACGTCACCAGGGAGATCGTCGACGTCTACACCCGCAGCATCGGCGACGATAACCCCATCTTCACCGACGCCGAAGCCGCCCGCGCCGCCGGCTACGCCGACCAGGTCGCGCCGCCGACCCTGTGCGCCCTCTTCGAGCGCGGCGAGCTGCCCGACATCAAGCTCCAGTTCGGCCGACGCCAGTTTCACGGCGGGCAGCGCGTCGAGCCCCGCGCGCCCATCGTCGTCGGCGACCGCCTCACCGCATCGTCCCACCTGAAGGACGTCTACACCAAGACCGGCCGCTCCGGCACCATGGTCCACGTCGTCTGGGAGACCACCTTCAGCAACCAGGACGGCGTGGTCGTCGCCGACGTCCAGCGATCCCAGGTAGTTCGGGAGTGATTGCGCCATGACCGGACCCGCCAAACTCTACTTCGAGGACGTCGAACTCGGCGACGAGATCGGCCCCGCCATCCTCTCCGTCGCCGACGACCAGGTGGTCGACTTCTGCTCCCTGTGGGGCAACCCCGCGCCAAACCGCTTCACAGATCAGGCGGAGGCCGAGAAGATCGGCCTCGACGGTCCCATCGTCCCCGGCATCATGACCATGGCCCTGGTGTCCCGCGTCATCACCGACTGGGCCGGCGCCGGCGCCGTGGCCGACCTGGACCTGGTGTTCCGCGGCATGGTTCCGCATAACCAGCCCCTGTACGTGGGCATCCAGGTCAGCGACACCGAGCAGGACGACGACGGCAACCACGTCCAGTGCGACATCACCATGACCGGCCCCGTGCCGGACCGCCCCTACGTCATAGGCACCGCCCGCCTGAACCTCCCTTCCCGCGACTGACCACGCCCCGGCTGGCATGGCATCCCCTCGCGCGAACATGGCGCCCCGGAGCCGCGGCCATTGGTCGATGCCCCTGATGCACTTTGCCACTGCCCTGATGGCTGTGGTAGATTTCGTATTGTTACATGCTGTGGCGGTTGGGTTGACCGTCGCCATCTATTTCGGCATTCCACAACTTGACGACGCCATTGGCCGAAGCGCCGCGAGTTGGAACTGGCTGGGGATATTCAAGATAGTGGGCCCCACCGTAACCGTACCCGGAGGTGCCGTAACCGTGCTGTCCGCCTACTTTTATGCTCGCCGGCTTCAGGAATCCGAAGAGCAGCGTCAGGAAGAAGCCCAAGCCCGTCAGGAAGCCGAGGCGCGCGCCGCCACAGCGGAGGCCCAAGTGGAGACCCTCAAGTCCCAGTTGGAACAAGCCACCTCGTCGTCCCGCCGCCGCAACCGCCGCAGGCTCCGCAACGGCGCGTCGCCGGGAGCGGAGTAATCATGTTCGCGGGCTATTTCTTCCACAAGCGGGCGCTGGAAGTGGAACAGCAGACCCGGGAAATTCAGCAAGAGACTTGGGAAATTCAGCAAGAGACTTGGGAAATCCGGCGGCAGACCCGGGAAATCCAACGCCAGCGATTGGAAGCCCAGCAAAGACTCGAGGAACTCACCATCCAAAGATTGGCTGCCGAGCGACAGTTGCACGATGCCAAGCGACTGCGTTACGAAGCCGAATACAAACTGCTGGCGCTGAAAGACCAACGCCGCCGTTCTCGCCGCAACCGCCGCCGCCCCCTCCGCTAACGGACACTCACCGCCATGCTCACCAAGCTCCGCCAGATCGCCATGATGGTCAACGACCTGCCCGAGGGCATCGACCTCTACGGTCGCATCCTGGGCATGGAGCCCTGCCGCACCGGGTCCCTGCCCCAGTTCGGCCTGGACAACGCCGTGCTCCCCGCCGGCAATGGCACCTTCGTCGAGCTCCTCGCGCCCACCGATGACGCCTCCGCCGGCGCCCGCTTCCTCCAGCGCCGCGGCGAGGCCCCCTACCTCATGATCTTCGAGACCGACCAGTACGACCGGCTCATCCCCCACCTGCGCGACCTGGGCGTCCGCATCACCGGCGAGACCGAGCACGCCGGACCCCATGGCAATCAAAGCCGTTCGGCGTTCATCCACCCATCTTCCTGCAACGGAGCCTTCCTGGAGATCATCGAGGTCACCGACCCGGCCAACCCCTGGCCCGCCGCCGGACCCGACTGGCAATCGTCTGCCCACCAACCCGGCACCGTGCAGCTGCGCCAGATGGCCGTCATCGTCAACGATCTCGACGCCGCCATCGCGCACTGGAGCCGGATGTTCGACATCCAACCTACCC
>DAOUHZ010000015.1:0-18123 GCA_034428455.1 Dehalococcoidia bacterium | reverse complement strand
GGCGTCATCGGCATAACCGCCGTGCCCAACCGGTTCAGCAACGACCCGGAGCAGAGCATCGAGTGCGTGCTGGACCACTACGACTACATGGTCAACCTGGTGGGCGTCGACCACGTGGCCATCGGCACCGACACCAGCATCGGCGACTCGGTGGGCGTGGGCGAGGTGGTGATGTGCCGCCCCGGCCCCACGCCGGCGCGCTACATGAACGGCCTGGAGTCCCCCGCCGACGGCAAGAACATCATCCGCGGCCTGATAGCGCGCGGGTATTCAGATGAGGACGTGCGCAAGATCGCCGGCGGGAACGCGCTGGCGTTGTTCCGGCGAGTGATGGGGTGAGACGCTTCAGTTATCCGGCCATCCGTCTGATCTTGGTTGACCCACTATAACCCCGGTGTTAGCATCCCCCCAAATTCTTTCACAAGGCCAACTACCATGGTAGAGCGCAACTTTCAAAATCGCACTTTGTACCACGGGGACAACCTTGATTTTCTCAAAGGTATCAACTCTGGCACCGTTAATCTCATCGCTACTGATCCCCCGTTCAACAAGTCCAAAGACTTCCACGCTACACCAGACAGCCTGGCGGCTGGAGCGTCGTTCACGGACCGTTGGCGGTGGGACGTGGATGTTCACCAAGAGTGGGTCGATGAAATCCAAGACGACTATCCGGGCGTCTGGCAAGCCATTGAGAACGGACGGATCAATCACAGTCCAGGCATGGCCGCGTTCCTCTGCTGGCTGGGTGTCCGGCTCATACAGATGCACCGTGTCCTCGCCGACGATGGATCAATGTACCTACATATAGACCACACCGCGCACGCTTACGCCAAATCGCTGATGGACGCGATCTTTAATCGGCGCAATTTCAAGAACGAGATCATTTGGCACTACTACAACAAAATGCACGACCGCCGGAAGCGACTACATCCAGCTGCGACTGACACCATTCTGTTCTATGTCAAAAATGCGAAAGCGAAGTTCACGTTCCACCAACTCACCGAACCTCGCGACAAACCTGTTCGCCAGTTGGTGCGGCGCAAGGTGAATGGGCGAATGGTGAACGCGCGTGACGACGATGGTAATCTGATTTACCAAACCAAGACCGACCGCACCTTGAGCAACGTATGGCGAATTCCGATGTTGCAACCTGCATCGAAAGAGCGCATCGGTTACCCGACGCAAAAACCTTTGGAACTTTACGAACGCATCATCAAAGCGTCTAGCGAGCCGGGTGATGTAGTTCTTGATCCTTTCTGTGGCTGTGCAACGACACCCGTAGCGGCGGAGCTACTTGGGCGACAGTGGATCGGCGCGGATATATGGGATGGCGCATACAACTTGGTAAAAGAGCGTTTGGAAAGTATCGGCCTCACCAGCGATGCTGAGAGCGATGCCCGGCTTGTCACGTTGGGCGATATAATCTATACCACTACCCCGCCGGTACGGACGGACGAAACGGACGATGATTCCAACCCCAACGTACCTGATTTGGTGCTACGGCCTACGCGTATCAAAGAAAAATGGGAGCGACTATCGCACGCCGAAATGCGTGATATCCTGGCGGACGCACAACGCAATGGTGATAATGTAATCTGTGCCGGCTGCGGTATCGGCTTGCCGGTGCGTTACATGCAGTTGGACCACAACCTTCCGCGAAAGGATGGCGGTGACAACGTCATCACCAATCGCATCCTGCTCTGCGGCCCGTGCAATCTTAACAAGAGCGCGAACTTGACGCTATCTGGCCTGCGCAACCTTAACAATCGAGAAGGATACATGGCGGACCGCGATATGGCGGAGTTGGCATCGTCAAAGGCGCGCGATGCCGCCGAACGATGCCGTATCGAGATTGTATGAAACGAGATGAGCAAAGTAGCCCATCATGCGTTATTGAAGATCGCCGCCTCATGGCAAATCTAGCGTCTCATGCGGGTCCGTTGAACTCAGTGGTTTGAGCAATGCTTCCCTGGCTTCCTCCGTCTTATCCCTCAGTAACTGTGCCAGCGGACGCAAAGTTAGAGGTCGATAAACGGTGATGACTCTGCCATCATCTTCCATCGAGTATCTATTGTTCAAGAAGGGCTTGGGCCACCGTTCCACTACGCTTCTCGTCCAATGCAGGCGCTCGAGCGTCTTTAGCGTGTCCTCATTTAGCGCATCAAACAATTCGAGCAAGTCGTGCGTACGGGGAACCGTATCGTCCGTATGATCCAACGCCCAAAGAGACTTGATTGCGATCTCGATGGCATAACTGCTATTGACCGCCTGTACGTTGACCAGCGTGACCTCTTCATCTTTGCCCCGTGTTTCCAAGGATTCGATCCTATCCTGTAGGAACTCCAGCACGTCGCAATAAATCTCTATTCCGTCCGCCGCGCGGTACGATCGCCAATGTTCGTTCCCGAACATGAACTTGTCCATTGAAATCCACGTCATACAACGCTCCTTCCGGTGTGCCAAGAGGTATCCGTTATTGTAGTCTTTCCGGATCCCTTCCGCACGCTTCAATCGTGCTGAAGACGATCCGGCAGCATTTAGAGGTTCATCTCCAAAATGTACAGCCCGCCCTGCAGGCGGTCCACCACGTACATGATGCCGTTTTCGTCCACGTGGACGTCGTTGATGCCGTTGGCGTCGGCGCCCTCGGGGATTGGGGGATGTAGTAGGCGACCTCCTGGGGCTGGAAGGGGTTGGTGGTGTCGAAGACGCGGATGCCGCCGTTGAAGAAGGTGGCGTACACCAGAGTGTCTGTTGCTCAGCGGAACGGTTAGCGTTCGGTGCGGCACACACCCTTCCAGACCTGTACAATCCCAGCCAGTCAGCTTGAGGAGGCGCGCCGCTATCATGAAGTTTGCCCTGTTTTTGCTGGGTTCCTGGACGGAGCCTGAGGCCAGCGCCCAGAGCCGGATATTCGGAGAGATGCTGGAGCAGGTTGAGTACGCCGAGGAGCTGGGCTTCGATTCGATCTGGATCGCGGAGCACCACTCCAGCCGCTACGGCATCTGCCCCTCGCTGATGCCGCTGCTGACCCACATCGCCGGCCGCACCAAGAAGATACGCATCGGGGCCGGCGTGAGCGTGCTGCCCTTCTACAACCCCATTTTTCTGGCCGAGGAGAGCGCGATGCTGGACGTGCTCAGCAACGGTCGGCTGGATTTCGGGGTCGGTCGTGGCTCGGCGGACTACGAGTACGGCAACTTCAACATCGATATGGGCACGCGGGACGTGCGCACCCAGGAGGCGCTGGACATCATCCTGGGGCTGTGGACGCAGTCGGATTTCTCCTACCAGGGCGAGTTCTACCAGGTGAAGGACCTGACCATCGCCCCCTGGCCGGTGCAGAAGCCCCACCCGCCGGTGTACATGGCGGTGTCCCGCACGCCGGCCAGCGTGGACGTCGCCGTTGAGCGGGACCTGCCCATCCTGACCAGCTTCTCCACGCCTGAGGCCGACAACCTGGGGCTGTTCTCGTTGTACGCCGAGCGTTGCGCCGCCGCCGGCAAGGACCTGCCCGTGGCGGATATGCCCTACTTCCGGTTCGTGTACCTGGATGAGGACGAAAAGGCGGCCCGGGAGTACCCGCGGCAGTCGCTGACCTGGGTGCGTGACCTGGCCACCTACCGGCGCACGCTGACACGCGGCGACGAGATCAACGTGGACCTGGACCACTGGAGAACCATCCGCCCGACCGAGCCGGCCAGCTACGAGTCAGAGCTGGAGGGCACCGTCTACTTCGGCACGCCGGACGACTGCGTGCGGCGGATCGCCCGGCTGCGGGACGAACACGGCATCGGCTACTTCGGCGCCAGCATGTCCTTCGGCCACATGGAACACTCGAAGGTGATGCGCTCCATGGAGCTGTTCGCCAAGGAAGTGATGCCGAAGTTCCGGGACTAGTACAAGGAGTTATCTCATGCAAGAACGTGACCTGATCGGCTACGGCGCCAACCCGCCGGCGGTGGAATGGCCCAACGGCGCACGGATCGCCGTGTCTTTTGTGCTCAACTACGAGGAAGGTTCTGAGAACTCGATACTGGACGGAGACCCGCATGGCGAGACGATGGGGGAGTCGCCTTCGCCGGTGGCCCTTGGCGAGCGGGACCTGGCCAACGAGTCCTTCTTCGAGTACGGCAGCCGTGTCGGCGTCTGGCGCATCCTGGACATGCTGGACGAATACGGCATCGACGGGACCATCTTCGCCTGCGCGCTGGCCCTAGAGCGCAACCCGGAGGTTGGGCCGGAGATCGTGCGCCGCGGCCACGAGGTCATGGGCCACGGCAACCGGTGGGAAGAGTACTACAAGATGACCCGCGACGAGGAACGTCAGGCCATCCACGAGGCCGTGGCCTCCATCGAGCGTTCTTGTGGGGAGCGGCCGCTGGGCTGGTACACCCGGTATGGGCCCAGCGTGAACACCCGGGAGCTGGTGGTCGAGGAAGGCGGGTTCGTCTACGACTGCAACGCCTACAACGACGACCTGCCCTACTACACGCAGGTGCACGGCAACCCGTGGCTGGTGGTGCCCTACTCGCTGGAGGTCAACGACTACGGATTCTGGCGGGGCCAGCTTTTAACGCCGATGGACTTCTTCGAGGCAGCGCGTAACTGTTTCGACACGCTCTACCGGGAAGGGGAGACCCACCCCAAGATGATGTCGGTTGGGCTCCATTGCCGCATCATCGGCAAGCCGGCCCGGGCGGCGGCGCTGCGCCGGTTCATCGAGTACGTGAAGAGCAAGCCGGGAGTGTGGCTGCCCCGCCGCATCGACATCGCCCGGTGGTGGCTGGACAACTACCCGGCCCGGTAAGGTCTATTCGTCCACAGTCTGGTCGGCGACCAGGTAGTCCGCGTCGTCAAAGTCTGCGAACCGGTCGGGCAGAAACTCGGTCATGTCGGAGACGACCTCGGTTGAACCGCGGCAGATGTAGTCGGCGATGATGCGGCCGGTTATCGGCCCCAGGTGGATGCCCTTGGTGGTGTGACCGGTGGCCAGCAGGATGCCATCCCAACCCGGAACCGGGCCGATGATGGGCTTGCTGTCGGGGCTCAACGGGCGGGAACCGGCAAGCTGCTGCACCAACTCGGAGCGCTCCAGATCGGGGAAAACGTCGATGGCGCGTTGCAGGAGCTCCAGCCGGGCGGATTCAGTGGGCTGGCGGTCGAATTCCTCGCCGGCGAAAAGGTCTCTCTGGTCGTAGTCCCGGCCGCCGGTGCTGCCGACGCTGGTGAGGCCGTCCAACCGGCTGATCATGTGGCCGCGTTTGGGCGAGCTGATCAGCACCGGCAGTGGTTCGCCGGGGTAGTTGAGCAGGAGGCGTTCGCCTTTCATCGGCCGGACCGGAACGGGGAACCCCAGCCAGGGAGTGAAGGCCTGGCTCCAGCTGCCGGCGGCCACCACCACCGCGCCGCAGTGCATGTCGCCGGACGCGGTTTTGACGCCAGTGATGGTAGAGCCGCGGGCGATGATGCCGGTTACCTCCCGGCTCAGGATTTCGGCGCTCTTGAGTTCGGCTCCCCGGGCCAGGGCCAGGTTGAAACGGTAGCTGTCCAGTTGGGCAGACTCGTCCTCGTAAACCGCGCCGATGATGGCAGGGGAGAGGCGCGGTTCAAGGGATTGAACCTCTTGGGCGTCGATCCAGTGCATTTTGACGTGGGGTTCCTGCCAGACCATCAGCTCCCGGATCAGGCCGGCCTCGTCCTCGTCCAGCGCCAGCCGGAGGGACGGGCGACGCTGGTACAGCAGGTCCATCCCGGTGGCCGTTTCCAGCTCGGGAACGATCTCCGGGAACTCGGCGTAGGAAGCCCGGGCGAGTTCAAATGATGCCCCCGGCGAGAACTCGGCGCCCAGCAGGCTCAGGGATCCGGTGGCGTGGGCAGAGGCTCCACTGCCGATGGCTTCGCGCTCCAGAAGGGTCACCTTAACCCCCTCCCGGGCCAAATAGTAGGCGACCGAGCAGCCGACCACACCGGCGCCGATCACGACAACGTCCGCAGTTTCAGGCAAAGCATGCTCCTTTGGTTATGGTGTTCCGGCTTGAATGATACAGCTTTGATATCGAAAGACCCCGGAGTTTCCGCCCGCGTCCATTGACTGGCGGAACACCGGGGCCCAGATGGGTCAGATCGCCCGTTGGCGGTCAGGCGACGGCGCCCACCTGCGAGTGAGTCTTCATAAACCGCCGGGCGTGCTCCACGACCTCGTCGATGTGCTCCTGGGAGTCCTTCCACGGATAGATGGACACCTCGGAGTTGGGCGCGAGTTCGGCGACTTCCATGGCGACCGCATACGGGTGTGCCGGCACGTCTTCGGGCGCGATCAGTATGGGTGTCTGCAGGTTGCGCACGAAATCGCGGTCAACGGTGAATACGAAATCGGCCCGGTTGGTGTACATGTTCGTTAAGAAGTCATGCACCATATCCATGGTGATATCGGAACGCTTCTCGCACAGCGGCGGTCCCCAGCCCGCGATGTTGTTCTGGTAGAAGAGGTCCGGCAGTTCCGGCCGGAACCCGCTGGGCTGCATGAAACAGGCCCCAACAATGCGGTCCGAGGCCAGCCGGAGCAGGTTGTGCATCATCGGGCCGCCGATGCAGAAGCCCATGACCAGGAACTTGTCGATGCCCAGGAAGTCCATGAGGCCAAGCTGGTCTTCCGAGTAAGCATCCCAGGGACGGTCGATTTCCAGCGGGCCGGTCGAATGGCCCGGCGGAGCGTTACGCAGGTCGGCCGCGATAACGCGGAAGTCGTTTTTGTAGGATTCCAAGGGGTTGAAGGGATGCGTCTTCAAACCCTCCACGGTGGAGTTGAGGCCACCGCCCGGGACGATCAGCAGGGGAAATCCGGAACCGACCTCTTCGTAGTAAATGCGGGTGTCGCCTCTTTCGTAGAACGGCATGGTGCTTCCTCCATCAACAAGCGTGGGGTTACTGTGCCTCTGGTTCACAGGTTGAATCTAAGCGACGAGGGTTCGGGCGGTCAACAAACAATCGGAATTGTGCGTCGATTTTACCCATTTGACACCTGAAACGGCGGCTGATAGGGTTATTGCGCTTTGCGAAATCACTTTGGAGTAGCTGCTGCAGTGCCGGAACGCCACGAAAATAACCAGTCAGGACCTTCGCGTCGCCGATTTTTGGGCGTGCTCAGTGTCGGTATTGCCGGGGCCGCGGTGGTAACGTCGATGCTGCCGTTCGGGCGGCGCAACAACCCGGCAGAGGCGGCCAACGAATTTCCCGGACCCGGATCAATGTTCCATCCGGCTCAGGATCCCAGGACCGACCCGCGTCGCTAACCGATCCGCCGACCATCGGCTATTGCCTCGGGGCAGCCGGTATGGCTGCCCCTGAGTTTTGTCTTCTGTTCAGCGCCGACCGAATTCGCGTTCCAGCTGGTACTCGGAAAAATGGACCACCGTCGGACGCCCGTGGGGGCAGTTGTGCGGGTTTTCGGTGGATCGCAATTGGCGGAGCAGCGCGTCCATCTCTTCCTGAGCCAATGTCATCCCCGCGCGCACGGAACCGTGACACGCAACGGTGGCCGCCAGCGCATCCTCCCGCTCCATCACCACCTGCTCCACGGCTACGGCATCCAGCAAATCGCACAGAGCGGCCGCCGGGTCGGGGCCGGCGCGAGCGGCAAGGTTGGCCGGCAGGGCTCGAACCAACCAGGCGCGATCCCCGAAGGGCTCCAGCGCAAAGCCGTAGCCCGCAAGCAGGTCGGCATAGCTTTCCAGGGTAACCGCCTGGGCCACGGATAGTTCTGCCGTCATGGGGGCAAGCAAGGGTTGCGAAGGTCGCTCGTCGCTTTGCCTGCGCTGGCGGATCTGGTCGAAGACCACCCGTTCGTGGGCGGCATGCTGGTCAATGAGATACATGCCTGACCCACCCTCCGCCACGATGTAGGTCTGGCGGATCTGACCGACGACACGCAGGTCTGCCAACACGTCGCGCAGCGACCCTTCCGCTGGCGCCAGCGTCGTAGTGGATAGCGCGACGCCATTGGCTCGCGGCGTCGCTCCGCCGGTGGACGGCAGACGCGGAGTTTCTGTGGATGGCGATGGATGTGGACCCGCATCGACGGGAGTAAATGATCGCGTTGCCGTTCGCACCGGCGCATGGGCAATCAGGGCTTCCCGCACAGCGCGCTGCACCAGGGAAAACAGCCTGTCGCCGTTGTGGAACCTCACCTCCCGCTTGGCGGGATGGGAGTTTACGTCCACCTGTTCCGCTGGCACAGCAATGCTGATGACGGCGAACGGAAAGCGGCGGTCAGGGAGGGTTCCTTGATATGCCTGCTCAATGGCGTAGTAGATGGAGCGGTCATAAACCCACCGGCGGTTGACTAAGAGGGTCGTATAAGAGCGGTTGCGACGGTTGAGCTCCGGGGCGCCGGTGTATCCATCGACGGCAACGTCGCCATCAGCGAGGGACACGGGGAGCATGCGGCCCGCCACTTCCGATCCGTAGATGGAAAGGATTGCATCCTGCAACCGCCCGGATCCCGGGGTGCTGATCGCCTCTCTAGCGTCCACGGCGAGGGTAAACCTGACCTCGGGATGCGCCAGGGAGTATCGGGTTACCACCTCCTGAATACGGGCGGCCTCGGCTGGCGCAGAGCGCAGGAACTTGCGGCGGGCGGGCAGATCTCCGAACAGATCGGCCACCTGGACCGATGTACCCGGCGGGCATCCCTCGTGGCGCTGTCCCACGCAGGCGCCGTGACGAAATTCGATGCGGGCTCCCGCTTCCGACTCGGGGGTACGAGTTGTGCAAACCACGCGGGCCACGGCCGCGACGCTGGGCAGCGCTTCGCCGCGGAATCCCAAAGTGGAAACGGTGTTCAGATCTTCGACGGTAGAAAGCTTGCTCGTGGCGTGATGGCGGAAGGCCAGGCCCAGTTCATCAGGAGGTATGCCGCAGCCGTCATCGGTAACGCGGATCTCGGAGACCCCGCCTTCGCGGATGGAGACGGCGATACTGGTCGCGCCGGCGTCCAGCGAGTTTTCCACCAGCTCCTTGACCACCGAAGCCGCGCGTTCGATGACCTCGCCGGCCGCAATTTGGGCGGCGACTTGAGGCGGGAGTTCTCGTATGGGCATTTCCGGCGCGCGCCGCTAAAACAGCGGTATCTTGGTGCCCTTGGCGCGGTACTGGCGATCTTCCGAGTCGCCGGTTTCCAGGAAATCGCAGATGATCCGGTAAATGCGATCCATCTCGTGGTCAACGCTGCGCGAGAAGAAATACGGGGGCACCCAGACCCCGCCGAAAGCCGCCACGATTTCAGGATAGTCGTCGATTACAAACTCCGGTTCCACCGGAATTTTCAACTCCGGCAGCCGCTCATGGTAATGATGGGTTGGCTTTTCGTACACGCCGGAGACGAATCGATGCAGGTCGTGCTTCTCGATCACCTCCCAGCGCTCACCCATACCGGACCAGATGTAGATCTCGTGCCCGTCGTCGAGGAGTTTCTGGAAGGTGTCCACGGTGCCGGGGCGAAGGGTGTCGTCCAGGCCCAGGATGGTGTAGTCGACGTCGAAAAATATCTTCATAATCGATCGGTGTCCTGGCGGCGTTGCAGGTTCGGCGCGAATCGGATCAGGAGCTGAGCGCTTCGGTCATGGCCTTGACGCTGGCTCCCACGAACAAACGATCACCCAATCGTACGATGGGGCGGCGAACCAATCGGGGCTCTTCCAGCATCAGCGCGAACTTCCGTTCATCCGAAAGATCGGCGGCGTTGAGGCCCATCTTTTTCAAGGAGGGGCTGCGCGCGGCGAACATGCCGGTCACGCCCGGCTCTCCCAACTCGGCGGCGAGCTCGCGCAGTTCCGCTTCGGTGAACGGTTCTTTGAAATAATCGCGTTCCTCAACCGTGTATCCATTTTGCACGAGCAACTCTCGCACCTTGCGACAGCTGCTTCAACGTGACCACCAGTACATCGTTGCGATAGCGCCCATGGAATCCTCCCGACGAATCCAGTAAACATTGCTGCGGCGTCCGCTATTTTATAACGATCCGGGGGTTTGGCATAAGTGGGGCGCAGGTAAATTCCACGTAATGTCGCGGACAGCCCGACGCACTCGGGGCGCTCCGGTGTCCGCCATGCTATAATCCTCGCCACCAACGGAGCAGGGAAAGCATCATGCAGTGCCAGATATGCAACAAGTCCGGCATGACCGGAAACAACGTGAGCCACTCCAACCGCAAGACCAAGACGCGGTGGAAGGCCAACGTTCACAAGCAGACGCTAGCCATCGACGGCAAGCCCACACGGGTAAAAATCTGTTCGCGGTGTCTCCGGACGATGTACAAGCCGCCCCGGGGCAAGAAAGCCCGGGCGCGAGCCGCAGCAACCACTTGACGAGCCCTGACCCGCCTCTAGGCGGGTCAGTTCAACTGGAACTCACTGGATCAAGTCAGAGTGACATGACTACCGTTCCCGATTTGCCACCGCCCGGCGTTCAAAGCGACGAAGACCGTCGCCAAATCAGCCGGATTTTCATCGCCCAAGCTCGCGAAGAGCTGGCTCATGGCAGCCGGATGCAGGCCGGCGAAAAGGCGTGGGGTGCTGTGGTGCAGCCATTCAAGATCATCGCAGACCAACGGGGCTGGCAGCATAATTCACACCAGGACATCCACGCCATCGCCAGCCAAATCGCGCTCGAAGTCGGCTTTGACCACGACCAAAGCATGGTCCTTTCGGACGCCTACCGAGTCGGCCACCAGAACTTCTACGAAAATCATCACGGGGTGAAAGAGCTGGCCGACATGATTGACCGGGTCGAGGGTTTGATGCCCTACCTGCTTCAACTCACGACCACACCTCCAAGCCCGTTCACCATCACCAGCAACACGCAACTGCGACGGCTGCGCCGCCTCACCGGCAACGACAGCCTGGAAATTGGCGATACGTCCCCGGCAGGTTTCTCCCAAAACCACTAACCGGCCGGCATATTGCCTGCGGTCAGTCCCGCCACGCTCTCCCGGAGCGCCGCCATTGCCTCCGCCACCGACTGGTCCCGGTTGAAGATGGCGGTGCCGGCAACCAGGATGCCAGCGCCGGCGGCGACGGAATCGCGGGCCGTATAGTCGGCCTTCACACCGCCGTCGACCTCTAGTTGCACGGAGTAAGCGTTTTCAGAGATCGTTCGATACAGGCGGCGCAACTTTCCCAGCGCCGACGGTATGAATGACTGGCCGCCGAACCCCGGGTTAACGGTCATGACCAGCACGATATCAAGGTCGGGTAGCACCTCTTCCACCGCTGCTATCGGCGTCGCCGGGTTGATGGCAACGCCCACTTGGCAGCCCTGCTCTTTGATGTAGCCAATGGTGCGGTGCAAGTGGGCGCACGCCTCGGCATGCACCAGAACTTGATCGTTGATGTTCTTGACCAGGCCCGGCAGCAGCCGGTCCGGCTCGTGCACCATGAGGTGGAGATTCAGCGGCAGGGACGTCGCGCCGCGAATGGCGTCCACGACCACCTCACCGAAGGAGATGTTGGGAACGAAGCGGCCGTCCATGACGTCGACGTGGATCAGGTCGGCGCCGGCCGCCTCGGCGTCCGCCACCTGCTGAGCCAGGCGGCCAAAGTCCGCGGCGAGCACCGAAGGGGCGATCTGGACGTGCGCGGCAGTGGAAGTCACGAGGTCTCCGCGTCCACCAGGATTTGCCTGGCCCGGGCGATGCCTTCGGCAACGCGGTTGGGCGCCGTGCCGCCCGGATTATCTCGCGCGGCGACCGATGCCGCGGCGGTGATAGCGTACACGTCCTCGTCGAACTGCGGCGCGAAACGGCGGTACTCGGCTATGGGCAAGTCGGAGAGGGACAACCCCTCCGCCTCGCAGTGCTGGCACAAGCGGCGCATGACGCCGTGGGCGTCTCGGAAGGGAACGCCCTTCCCGACCAGGTAATCGGCCAGATCCGTGGCCAGCATGTAACTCTCGCCGGCGAGTAATTCGACCCGAGCGGCGTTTAGTGTCATCCCCGGCAGCATGTCAGCGAAGACGGACAGGGTGGACAGCAGAGTATCGACCGTATCAAAGAAGCCCTCCTTGTCCTCCTGCAAATCCCGATTGTAGGTCATCGGCAGGCCCTTCAAAACGGTCAGAATGCCAATCAGGCTGCCGTACACTCGACCCGTCTTGCCCCGGGCGATTTCGGCGAAATCGGGGTTTCGCTTCTGGGGCATGATGCTGCTGCCGGTGGTGAATTCATCGGCCAGCCGCACGAAGTCGAACTCGCGACTGGACCAAATGACGATCTCCTCGGACAAGCGCGAAATATGCATCATTGCGATGGCCGCCGCCGCGTGGAACTCGGCCAGAAAATCCCGGTCGGCCACGGCGTCCATGCTGTTCGGGCTGATTTCCGAAAACCCCAGAGCCGCCGCGACAGCGTCGCGGTCCGTCGGGTAAGGCACGCCGGCTAGCGCGCCGCTGCCCAATGGAAGCACGTCCATGCGGGCGACGCAATCGGTAAACCGGCCCACATCGCGCTCCAGCATCTCGAAGTAGGCCAGCATGTGGTGGGCGAAAAGAACCGGCTGAGCACGCTGCAGGTGCGTGTAGCCCGGCATCACGACGCCAGCGTACATCTCCGCCAGAGCAACCAGGGCACGTTGGACTCGGCGCAAGCCCGCCACCGTGTCGGCAATGGCAGCGCGGGTGTACAGGCGCATGTCCAGGGCAATCTGGTCGTTGCGCGAGCGCCCCGTGTGCAGCCGCGCTCCACCCGGGCCGATCAGCTCGGTGAGCCGGCGCTCGATGTTCATGTGCAGGTCTTCGAGGGCGGGATCCCACGGAAAGTCGCCCCGCTCGATTTCCTCCTGCACCGCCGTAAGGCCGTCAACTATCGCGTCGGCGTCTTCCCGGGCGATGATGCCCTGCTTGGCCAGCATTGCGGCGTGGGCCTTGGAACCGGCGATATCCTGCCGGTAAAGCCTGCGGTCGTAGTGTGTGGAGACGGTGTAGTCGCTGTGATCCTGCATGGGCGTACGAACCGTCTACACAACGACGGTCAGGTGATCGCTTCAGGCGTCCAGATAGGCGAAGCTGGCGGCAAGGTTCTCAAAAACTTGGTCATGCGGCGGGATCTCCATGATCGCGGCCCCGTCATAGGCCTTGCCTTGCAGGATGCGACGCATGGCTCGGCAGTCAAGATCGCCGTCGTCAACGCTGCCTATGGCTACGCCGTCACGAGCTTGCTTGAAGTGCACGATCTTGATGTAGTCGGCGGGCAGGTTGGCCAGTTCGTCCAGCGGGCTGCTGTCCGGATGGCGGCGGAGTTGGTTGGTGGGATCGGGGCACAGGCCGAGATACTGCCCTTCCTCTTCGGTCAGTTGGGATCGCGCTTCGTTGACCAAAAGCGCCATGGAGCGCAGGGGCTGACCCGAGTTTTCCATGGAGAAGATGACCCCCTGGCGAGCGGCCTCACGTACCAGGGGAATAATCCGTCCCGCTGCCTCGACGACGTCATCGACCGTCTCCCAAGGGGTATCCGACGTGCCGGGATCCACGGTGCGCAGATGGGGCGAACCTCCGCCAACCAGGCGCGCCGCTTCCAACTGGGACTGGTACAACCCGCCCTGCGGGTCAATATCAGTGGTGATGCACGGCAGCGCGACGGCCAGGTCGAAGGTGAGCTCGGGGAACCGGACCACGACGTCCGCGAGCGCGTTCAGGTTCGGCCGCCAGTCCTGGCCTTCGCCGGATTCGGCGAGGCCAAGACAGGTTTGACGCAGTTCGACGTGGCGCGCGCCATGATCCTGTGCGGTGGCGATGAGATCGCCGAGGTCAACGTCGTCGAGCTGGTTCCGCCACGAATTGGTTATCGCCCCGTAAATCATCGCAGACCTCCTGCCGCTGGACGGCATAGCATCGCCAGAAACTATACCGCAGCACGGACGGACGCTCAACTGCGCTATGCTAGAATTGCGTCATACGTTCCAAACGAGGAGACTCCCAATGCCTAAACTATACAGCGAACGATGCACGGCCTGCCGCCGCGACTCTCCCCACGTCACGGAAACCGAGATCGCGGAGTTGCACCCGGCGGTGAACGACTGGGCGCTGATTGACGAGTCGGGCATCCCCAAGCTGGACCGGCAGTTCCGATTCCAGAATTTCGTGCAGGCGTTGGAATTCACTAACGCCCTAGGCGAGTTGGCGGAATCCGAAGGCCATCACCCCCGCCTGACCACCGAATGGGGCCGGGTCAGCGTGACCTGGTGGACGCACAAAATCCGCAACCTCCATCGCAACGATTTCATCATGGCGGCGAAGACGGACCAGCTGTACGCCGAGCGCGCGCCGGCAGAAGACTAACGCAACAGATGGATTTGAACACGCGGAAGGAACGGTTTTCACTGGCATACATCAACGCGGTGGCGACTTATGCCGATTGTGAAGTGCTTGAGCCTCAGGTGGATCGGGGCAGCGTGGATGGGATTTTGAAGAGGACTACAATAGGGGAAATTATCGGGTTTCAAGCCAAAGCCACGTCGCGGCATATTGTGAGCCGCGACGGTAGGCAGTTGAACTTCCCGCTGCCGATACGCGACTACGATAACCTGCGAACTGCTGTAACCCCGTTCATCCTGATCGTTGTCCTGCTGCCGGAAGACGAAACAGAATGGCTTGCGCAGACCCATGACGAACTTTGCTTGCGCTACTGCGCCTATTGGCTGTCTCTGGCTGGTCGCCCGGAAGTAACGAACATCAACAACGTAACGGTACACGTTCCAACAACGAACGTTTTCGGCAGCCACCAATTGACCAATTTAATGGACAGAGCGGCAAGAGGTGAAACACTATGATGAGGGTGCAGATCCGTGACCAAGAAGCGCTGGGTTCCCTGACCCCTGAAAACTTGAGAGCGTATCTGGAGTCGCAAGGGTGGGGGAATGATCGCCCGTGGGGACAGTGGGGTACGATTCTCAGCAAGGAACAAAAAGGCAAACTGTGGGAGATTGTGATCCCGCTCCGGGATGGGGGCTACGGTTACGCTGAGTTTATGGGGTTGATGGTTGCGACGCTGGCGGACGCCGAGGACCGGTCGCAACTGGATGTGTTTTATGACCTGTCAAACCAAACGGCCGGCGCCGAGGCGTCAAGCAATGACAAATTATCTGATCGGATGACCAAAGTTTGGTGCGTACGCTCTGGCAACGGTAAGTATACTCAGCACTTCGTGGATGGAAGTTTCTTTGGGTACGGCTGGGATTGGCCAGATCTGACTACTTGCAAGGACCAAAACGAGGTTCGTGAAATGCTGGCGTCGAAAGTCTTCGCCCAAGGTACGAGCATTTCCGCAGTCGGGCAGTATGCTGGAATGGCAGCCCGTGTAATGTGGGAAATTCAAGAGGGCGATTGGGTAATCACGCCAGAGGAAGACTCGCGTTTCTTGCGATACGGCAAGGTGGAGCCGGGCGGTTGTTGTTACATCCCAAACGCGCCAGATGGCTGCCCTGACACGTTGCGCAGAAGCATCGTTTGGGAGAAACAACCATTGCTGAGGGATACACTGTCTATGCCTTTGCAATACAACCTGCGTGCAGCTCGGTCGGTATTCGCTGTCGAACCAGCTGAGGATTTTTTGGTTGCCATTGGCCAAATGAGCAAACGCACTTACGAGTCCATCAAATCGCAGGGAGGACGTGCGGATCGGTACGGCCTGGTACTGAATCGAATTTACTACCTAAACGCTGATGATACTGAGTTCCTTGTGAAGGAACTGCTGAAGGCTATGGGGTTTGAAGACACTGAAATCACCGGCCAAACCAATGACGGTGGGGTGGATGTAACGGGGCAGATTAGCGTTCCTGGTTTGGCGACAGTGAAAGTTTTCGTGCAGGTGAAGCGCTATAAAGCAGGCAAAAAGATCAGTGCCAACACCGTCAAGAACCTTCGTGCATCAATCCCCATGAACGCACAAGGTGCGTTCTTTACCACGGCCGGATATGCAAAAGGAGCTTTCGGTGTTGCGTCCGAAGTAGGTTTCCCACCTATCAATCTCATTGATGGGCGCCAATTGGTCGATTTGATCATTCAGTATCGGGATAACTTCCCAGAAGATTTTTTGGAAAAGATCGGGCTGGGGTTCGTTTTGCCGCAAGCCTGACTACTAATATCTCAAAAGGAGCCACCCCCATGCGAGTTGTTTATTCCCTCCGGTCCCGTGACCTGAACGCCGTAGCGGCCGAGGCGGCCTGGGCGGAGTCCATGGGATACGACGGCGTTTCCACCAACGAAACTGCCCACGACCCATTCCTGCCGCTGGCGGTAGCGGCGACATCCACCAGTCGCGTAACCCTGGAGACCCACGTGGCAATCGCTTTCCCCCGGTCTCCCATGGTGGTCGCCTACACGGCGCGAGACCTTCAGGACAACAGCGGCGGGCGGTTCCGCCTCGGTCTGGGAACCCAGGTGAAGGGCCACATCGAGCGGAGGTTCTCCACCCGGTGGACCGGGTCGGCCGGGCCCCGCCTGCGGGAGTACGTGCAATCGCTGCACGCCATTTGGAACTGCTGGGATACGGGCAGCAACTTGGAATACGTCGGCGACCACTATCAGTTCTCACTGATGACGCCCTTCTTCAGCCCCGGACCCAGCGAGTACGCTCATCCCGAGGTGTACACCGCCGCCGTCAACGGATACAACTGCTTGGTGGCCGGAGAATGCAGCGACGGGCTCATGCTGCACAGCCTGGTTTCCCCGGAGTACGTGCGTCAGGTCGTGCAACCCAACGTCGCGGAGGGCGCTCGTCGTGCCGGCCGCAGCGCAGAGGATGTGTCCGTGGTCGGCGGGGGGTTCATCGTCACTGGTCCGAACCGGGCCGCCATCGCCGACGCAGCCGAGGAGACCAAGCGTCGCATCGCCTTCTATTCGTCCACGCGGACCTACTTCCCCGTGCTTGAATGCCACGGCTTCGAGGACATCGGCAAGCAGTTGCACGTCATGTCCCGGGAGGGCAAATGGAACGAAATGGGTGATCTGGTCACCGACGATATGCTCAACGCCTTTGCCATCATCGGCGAGTACGACGAAATCCCCGGCATGTTCAAAGAGCGATACGGCGGGCTGGTCGACGAGATGCACTTCTCCATTCAGACGACAACGGACGCTGAGCAGGGACAGTTGCGGCGCATCGTCCGAGAGTTGCAGGAGCAGTAGGGTATCTGATGGACAACGCGCCGCCGGTTCCGGACCTGGATCCCGCGCGGTTCAAGCTGGGCAGCGAGTCGGACCTGGCGTACGCGCTGAAGTGGGAAGCCTGGGAGTGGCTGTACTCCTCGGCGCGATGCCGGTGCATCGGGCTGGAGGTGCGGCTGCAGGGGCCTTGGGGCAAGATCGTCGACTTGGTTGGGGTAGGGCCGGGCAACACCATCTACGTGGTTGAAGTGAAGGCATCCAGGGCGGATTTCGCCCGGGACAACCACACTGAAGCGGACATCGACCGTCTGCGGCAGCGACAGGACGCACTCCGCCGGCGCATCGAATTGGCTAACGCGCCAGGCTATCAGTCCCGGAACGGTGACGGAATTCGACTGGAACAGGAGGCCGACCGGTTGCGGGCACGGCTGGCGACGGTCTCAACCAAGTTCCACAATCCGCGTTTTCTGGGTATCGCCGACTACCATTACATCATGGCCCCGCGGGGTGTGGTGCTGGCCGAAATGATCCCGCCCGGCTGGGGGTTGTTAGAACCGGGTCCCACCGAGATCTCGGCTGCTCCAGCCAAGGCAATCCGCAAAAAGACCGGCATCGTCTCGAACGTGCTGCGCGCCGTCGCCAGGGCAAATACCACCGCCATGATGCGGGCGCATGGGGTAACTCACGGGACAGAAGCCGCAGTGTTTCCCCGTTCCAACGACAGCAGGATAAGCGCCCAAGAACCTTCCACGCCGACAGATGGAGCGGATACTCGGAGGTCACAGGAGGACGAACATGCCAGAAATCACCATAGATCCGAGAACGACCGCGCTGCTGATCCAGGACATGCAGAACGAGTTGATCAAGGGCGGGGCCATGCCCGTACAACCGCTGTCGGGCGCAGAAATCATTGGCAACAGCGTCCGCCTGCTGGAAAAGGCGAGGACGTCGGGCATGGCGGTGGTC